>NZ_JACAXD010000033.1:0-31986 GCF_013391485.1 Acinetobacter sp. SwsAc5 | reverse complement strand
ATCGTTTGAAGGATAAAAAAAGAATTGGGATTCAGCCCCAGGTTGAAACTTAATACGAGATCAAAGGGGTCAATTTTACTTTGCCATTTGTAAGGTAAAAGGGGTCAATTTTAGAATGCCGTTGACATAACTATCACAATCAGGGTATGGCTTGCCTTCTGCTGTGCCGAGTAAACAACCAGTGAATTTCAAAGATTCATTATAGGTGGTAACAACAATTGTATTAGACATAGCTCTGTACCTTTTCTTCAACCAACTCCAAGTCAGTATTCAAATCTTTATAAAACTCCATGTCGCCCTGTTTTTTAGCGAAAGTGCGCAACTGCTTCATCGTTTTTACTATCAGCTTGTGTGCATCCGGATTCATGTTGTGACTACGCACCAATATACCGGACAGGAATTTAGAGCATTCCAACTTGATTTGTTTATCCGCGATCTTGGATAACAGGAAAGACCATGCTTCCAATTCTTGTCCACTAATAGAATATTCCCGTGTCAATGCGAGAAAACTTGATCTAATCAATTGATCGATAGAAACGCCATTTTTAGCCAGTGGCTCCAAAATTGATTCTACAAATTGGCTTTTGCGAACTATTAAAGTATTTGTCGGATTAACGCTGATGCCTGAGCAGATCAATTTTAAGGTGAGGTCTGCATCGACCTTCATTGTAATTTGAGCAGGGAACGCTTTTAGTGATTGTATAATCATGTCATTAACTCTATATTTGCTGATATAAATATTATAACCATATACCACAAATAAGGCAATTTATTTAAGATTTATAACGACATAGGGTGACGCTTGTTTGAGGTTTTGCTTTTTAAAACAGTATTGAAAAAATAGATAAAGGTCGGGGGTGGGGAAATTAAAATTTGCGCCCTTGTTTCCGGATACCGGCGCAGCTCTAATGGTCGCGTAAGCGTCCAGTAGCCATGCGTAAGCATTGGGGTAGGGTAGAAGGTAACTGCGCAAGCAGTTGCCCCAAGAGCGTAAGCGGGGCGCGTCAGGCAGGGAAAGGATCGACTGATCCGACTTCCTAGCAGATATGTAAATTGAACCTATGCGATTGCAGCAGAAAAACTCAGGATTGGTTGATAGATATATTCGTGTCCACCTGAAACGGCATCTTGCTTTGTTGCCACTAAATAGCCCTGATCGTATAGCTTCTTGAGCTTGATACTGGCATTCGGTACTGACAGCTCAAATTTTTTCGCAATGATGGCTGTGGTCACTTTTGGTTTTGAGTAGATGTAAGTCAGCAGCTCGGCATTATTTGGTGTTAAAGCTTTGCCGATCCACTCAGTATTTTGGTTGTCATGCAAAATAAGCAGCGGCAAGTCATATACAGTCGCCACGCAAGATAAATTCGTCAAAATGTCGCGGTTCTGAATGTCACTTAAATAAAAATGCTTTTCCCCTTTATACAGTCGGCATAATGCAACAATTCCGGCAATAGCAAAGCAGGCATCAATCTGTTCAATATCTTTAAACGAAATATTAAACACCGATATTTTTTTTGCTGCGTCCACTTGATCTGTGAATTCTGAAAAAGCTTGGTGGCCTTGTTTGGAACCAATATAGGAACCTAAATTGAGCTTGTATAAAGATAATTCCATAATGTATCCAGCTTTTTTCGCAATGATAGATTTAACATAAATGGCCACATTTGTTAGTGGCCATTTTTGCTTAGTTCTGATTAAGCTGTTTCCCCATTTTACAATTCAGATTGCGTTTGTTCAGGTTTAATCGGTACAAGCCATTCAGGTTTAAATTTCTTCACTGGATAGCGGTAGATTTCACCGGCTTCGGTACGGCATACAATCTGAGAAACGGATTTATTATAAGCATACAAATAAGTCAGTTTTTCATTATAGTATTGAATCACATCACCACGATTAAGATTCTTAGCGGCATCAATCATTTTGCGTTTATTACGGCGCAATTCACGGCATTTTTCACGCCATTCAACTGCTAATGGGTTGTCGCAAGTGCTTTGGACCAAGATGTATTCAGGGCAGTTGTAATAGTAAGGACCGCAAGTTTCATCCATACCTTTTCTACACCACTCTCCATCGGAATGAGTGACTAGATCAACTGTGATAAATCGCAGGCCAGTCTCGATTTTCTCATATAGAGAATAGACTTCCGAACCGTAAACACTTCGCTCAAGTAAACGATAATTTTCAGAATGTTTTAATTCATATTCTGCGTATTCTTTGACAGATTCATAATCTGCTACATGACATAGCCAACCCATACTTAAACTCCTATCTGTTGATAATATCATTATAACATATACCACATTTAAGATTGTTAATTCGTGTAAGAATTGGCTATGTTTTTTTAAAATAGATTATGAATAACTCACAGCTTTAGATTCTTTTAACTCTAAAGTGTATGACAAACGGTTAGCTTCCGGATGAAAACATTTCATGATGTTGGTCTGAATACAGCAATGCAGCGCCAAGCTTGAAATAGATTTAGGATCAGGGACAAAGATTGCTTCCAATACAGCACCTTTGACACGTAAATCATTAGGGCTATCCATTACACCTTGCTTACTCTCATGCAGGCCTAACATTTGATGTTTGCCTATATCAGCATTAGATACGACAACCTTAGTCAGGATCACTTGACCATACTGGTACTCAACTGCATCGACAAAATCTGTGCATTTCAATAGACGGTCAGCAATAGAATTCGATTTTGCATCATCACAGGGACCAAGAACCAATAAAGGCTTGCCATTAATCGCTATTCCGACACTTTTTTCGTTATAAAAATCGTCAGAAGGATCATAGTATGAAAGAGCCAAAATAGATTCTTTTAAGAGACTCACTGTAATTTGCTTTTGATCCATAGTGACATCCAAGGTCTAAATAAGTTAGCCAATTATACCAAAGCAGGCACTATCAACCCAAGTTGAAACCGTTAATATATGTAGCAAAATTAGATACTTATGCTTTTAATACCACCCAATTTTACAATTAGAGACAACAAGAGGTTTTCCTCAAAAAAATTCGCGCCCCTTCCTTTCTGACCACGGCGAAGCCACAGGGAACGCGAAAGCGATCCATGTTAACGGCGTAAGCAAAGGGTGGGGTAGATGGCAGCTGCGCAAGCAGTTGTCCCAAGAGCGCAAGCGGGGCGTTTATGAAGGTGTTTTGAACGAGCGTAGCTGTAGGCAAATCATACAAGGTCGGGGCTAGGGCTTAAAACGGGCCAATATTGCGGCAGATATGAGCTGCGACAGCAGCGGCACAACGAAATAAGAACTTACTCCCGTAAGCCCTTATTTCATCAATGGCTAGAAGCGAACTCTTGTTTCAAGCTGATTCAGTAGGAGTCTTAAATCATGCCATTTTTCAAAGCAAGCCTTACCTGAATTAAAGCGGTACTTTTGGTAGGCAGTTTCAAGTTCAGATTCAGACAGCTTATGATTCATGTAAATTACATAACTGCTTTGCAAATAAGAGAAGCGATAGAGATATATTTTCAATCCCTGATTCTGCATTTCAGCAATGAAATCTAGCTGATTAATGGGTGCATACACGGTCAGAATTAAAACATCACCTAAAAAAAGCGTTTCAATTTCAGATTGTAATACATTGAAATTCTGTAAGTAGCCAAGAGCCTGATCAGCAATTGATCTTGTAATGTTCAAATTAGTTTGAACAGTACAGGGAATTAACCGGTTTATTTTCAATGCTTTCATTTTTAATATCTCTCTATTTGCTGATTTATTTATTATAAATTAATAGAGTTAAAAATGATCTAAAAAACAGCATTTGTGCGACACAGCATGACACAAAAAAACCTGCAAAGAGGGTATTTGCAGGTATATAAACTAAAAACTTTTCCATGTTGGGGACTGGTTCAAATGCAGACATCCTTGCATTTGATAGGCTAATACTATCATTTATCAGGTCAATATTGTGTAAGCCAATTGTAGCTTATGTTGCTGAATTGAAAGCTACGCTTTTCATCCATTCATATTTTGCACTATGGGAATATTTGCGTTCTACAGCAATCAAAAATTCGCGTATTAGGCCTTTGCCGACAGTATGGCCAAAGCGTAAGCGCATGGACCCATGCGTAAGCAATGGGGCAAGGAATCGCGTTATCTAATTCCATAAAAAGACACATTGTTTAACAATAAGTTATTAAACAAATGTGGTATATTCTAAATATCAACAATGGAGTTTAATTATGCAAAATTTCTATTCGTTTTCTGCACTCGCAGGCCTGCAAGCTCGTCAAGCAACTTTTGCTGTGAACCTACCCCTTAGCTTAGTTGGCAAACTATTTAGCAAAGAAGATATCTCATTACCGGCACATGAACGCAGTCAGCGTATTATCAATCAAGGCCGTGTAAATCAAATTGCAAAATACATCTTGGACAACCCAAATTCTTATGTACTGCCGCCACTGGTTGCCTATGTCCGCACCGGTGAAATCAAGTTTGAAGCCAATAAAGATTATCCTCAACTTGGTGAACTTAAAATTTCATTATCAGCTGATTTAGCCTTATTTGATGGTCAGCATCGTTGTGCCGCTATACAACTCGCTGTAGCAAAAAAACCTTTTTTGGCAGATGAAACCATTACTGTCTATTTACTAGCGAATCAAGGTTTAAGCGCAGCACAGCAGATTTTCGCAGATATTAATATGAATGCGGTCAAGCCGGCTCAGTCCATTAAACTACTATATAACCAACGCGATCAGGTGACAGCATTTACCAAATCCATGATCAAAGAGATTCCTCTTTTTGAAAAATATACCGACTTGGAACGTACAAACCTACCGACAACAAGTGACAAGTTATTTACTTTTAGCGGTCTATATCAAGCCAATCAAATTCTATGGAAAGGTCTAGGTGATGATCCATCCAAGCCGATTACAATTTCTAAGTTTTGGGAAATCTTAGTACCTTGTATTGATGAATGGGAACAACTGATGGACTTTGCCGTGCATTCGGAGCTGTTACGCAACCAATCGCTTACTGCACATAGCGTAACTTGGATGGCATTGGCAGAAGTCGGCCTGCACCTGATAAAGCGCCGTCCGAATCATAATGAATGGACTTTTGCATTAGAACGTCTTGATATGAATTGGAGTCGTCAGAATCCGGTATGGCAAGGTCGTGTCATTCTAGGCGGTAAAATCTGTAAAACACGTAAGAATATTCTGCTTATGACCAATGCTATCCTTCAACACAACCGAATTGAACTGAATAAGACTCAACAGGCCTTAGAAGATGAATTCTTAAAAACTATGCAGCCTGACTCAAACGCTGCCTGATCCTAATCAAATGCCCATTTCCTCAATGAGAAAATGGGCTATTCTTTTTAGATGACTGAGATAGCTCAGATCAATTAAGCCTAAATGGTCTATTCCCAAAAGTAGTCGATTTTAAATGGTATGCCTTTCTGTATAACCAATCGATGCTCAAGTGCCAATCGCTCATATTCTTTCATATACGTTGCACAAAACTCGTTTAGCAGGGGAGTTTTAAGCTTTGGTGAATAGACGAACATCGTATCGTTTTCATCGAACTCTGCAAACTGACAGGAATCATCTTCAAACAGCAGGCATCCGATTCCCCCCAATAAGAGTTCCACCATACGAATATGCTCATAATCGGTGTATGGATCAAAAATTACTGTATTCATCTTACCTCCATTATTCTAATGAAAGCACAGCTTCTTCTTTCAGGGAGCTTTTAATCCCACTAGCAATGCCTTGACCTATATGCTCTGCGCCAATACCCAACATAGAGCCTAGACTGTCCTTACTGATCGTATAGTCCACCACTTCTTCGGTTTTTAATTCACGTTTGAGAAAATTCATGTCACCCACTTTGTCTGCCAAACCATATTGGATGGATTGTGCGCCGGTCCAAAATTTACCTGAGTAGATTTCAGAATTCTCCATAATGCGCTTACCGCGACCTTCTTGAACAGCATGAATGAAATTGTCATGAACCACACCTAACATCTTGTTCAGGTGTTCTCGTTGCGGTGGGGTAATATCTTGGGACATGGAGTAAGCCAGTTTGTTTTCGCCTGAATGGAAACTACGATCTTTTACGCCCACCTTATCCATCAGTCCACGGATATCGTAATTGGCCATAAGCACACCAATCGAGCCGATAATCGAAGTATTACCTACGACAATCGTATCCGCACTGGAAGCAATGTAGTAAGCAGCTGACGCGCCCATATCTTCAATCAGTGCATATACCGGCTTGTTCGGATATTGCTTTTTCAGGTATTTCACTTCATTCCATATCATTTCGGCATGGTATGGAGAGCCGCCACCGCTATTGATTCGCATGACAATGGCTTTACTGTTTTCATTCTCGAAAGCCTTTTTAAGACTCTTAGAGACAGTGTAACCATTAGCATCATTGTCACTTGAGATCATGCCGTTAATGCGCACTACGGCGATATGTTCGGAGGTGAATAAATTACTTGTGATCCCTGTAATTTTGAGAAGGTTAATGATCACAAGTAAGGCGACCATCATCCCAAGGAAAAGGCTTATGTAATCCAAGGCTGTACGTTTCTTGTAGATATAAAAGGGGGTATTCTCTACAACAATAGAGCCTTTTTTCCGACCAAACATCTGAGAGAAGAAGTTGGTAAATCTATTTGTCATGTTTAAACCTATTCAGAAAGGCTGAGTTTCTAAGATTGTTGTTTATATACTTAGTATTAAATATAGTATTATTTAGCAAATGATCAAATAATTTATAATAAAACATTAAAAAAAGTACACATATATAACTCTTTGATGATTCATATAACAATAAAGAGTATTGATTTAAAATAATACAAACCGTATTGCTTTTTAACTACATCAAATATTTGAAATACAGATTGTTTTGATTTAGACAGCAACCTGAAAAAGTGACGCTCACTATCCGCGATCAGCGAAGCAGTACAGATCGCGCAAGCGGGATGGACCTGTGCGTGAGCACAAGGCTTAGATAACCTATTGTGCAAGCAATAGGTCGGCGCGTAAGCGGAGCGATTTTTATTATATATAAATGTTGAATTTAGTATTTGATACTATATTTATTATTCCTGTAAAGGCACTAAAGAATCATAAATCCTCTATGGAGCAGGGAGTATAATAGTTTTAATGTCAAAAAAAAGAGTATTCTAGTGAATACTCTTTTCTATGGTTTACTTATCCAGTTCATGTAAATTGCTGATGTAAAATCCAATAGCTTTTTCAATCACCTTGCATGTTAATCGGTAGTCCCACTTGAGATTTCGGTTAACAAAAAGTTGAGTTTCGTTCGAGTCCATACCTTCAATTAAACTACTTGAATCAGACAAGCTCACATCATACAACATCCCTGCGGGTTCAATTTTTACTTCTAAACCTTGTAGTTTTGAGTCAATTTTTACAGTGAAGTTCAACCAAAAATTAAGTTCCTGTCCATCATCAATAGTGGTAAAAACTGGCAAACAGTATTCTGCGGTTGCTGTATGTAGAACCGAACCTAAGACAATCAATTCCCGTAGGATTTCATGTTTTACGATGTCAAATGAAGCGCACTCCATTCCTGAAAAATCTGCATTTTCTATAAGAAAGTCGGGTTCACCTAGAAATTTAAGTACCGTTTCTTTGCTTAATGGGTAAATTGCTGTAGTCATAGTCTATATCTCTATTTGTTGATTCGTTTATTGGCTGATATGGTCGATGTAGCCATTTAGAGCCTGTGTCATAGAATGAGCTAAATAATTCGGGGAAAGTTCTACCCATTCAGAAATATATTCAGCAGGGTCCTTACCATTCACCGTAATTTCCAAATCTTCCATCAGGTCGGTATAAAGCTTATGCACAACTAAATCGCCCTGATCGTCTACCTGTTTTATCAGTTTTAAATGGATTAAGGCTCCATCAACTGCTTCACACTTAAATTGAGTAGAAATAAGGAACCTGATTAGTTGATTGCTATCTCCATCCACATAGATTTCAACAACACTGTCTTGGGTCAGGATTCCGTTTGCAATCTCAATCCCGTTCTGATCGTTAACGACATTAAATTCGACAACATCAGGATCACTTAACAAGGAAATCACCGTATTTTCATCTAAATCGATCATGATTGACCTCCTTAACGGCAACGACTGGTAAAGTGCAGGCTAAGAGCTGTTTGCATAGCCTTGTAATGATCTTTAGGAACCAGTTTCATATTTTCTTTGATGAACTTTTCCGTTTCTTCTTTGGTCATTCCTTCAATCAGGCTTCCATGTTCGCTAAGTTCAATATCAAAAATCTCGCCATTATCGAATTTCAGCAAAGTTGCTTCACATGATTCTGTAGGTACTGAAATCACCCGCACATGATGAAGAATTTCAAACGATAAATTGAAGTCAAAATGAGGATTTATAAAACGTACTGGCGTTTTCAAAATTTGATAGCCATCTTTTGAATAATCGCCGACTAGAACAGGGCATCTGCTACGCTCTAAAAAGGTCGGGTCCGTGATATAGATCAGCGCCACATTTTTTTCAATATTGGGGCAGCGTTGGATTCCAGTTTCCATAACATTAAACTCTCTATTGTTGATATGGTTATTATAACATATACCACATTTAAGACAGTTAACTTATGTAATTTTATGCTTTTCAAAAGTAGCAGGAGGTCACATAGAGCTATGTGAGTCATCCGTGGAGGAATAATTTTCGCATCATTTGTGCGATTACAGGCGCAGCCCCATCAGTGGCGTAAGCACTGGTGGCCGTAGCGTAAGCAAAGGGTAGGGTAGACGGCAGCTGCGCAAGCAGTTGCCCCAAGAGCGTAAGCGGGGCGCTTTAGAAAGGCATCCGGACGATACCTTTATTCGGTTTATGCTTTATTTTCTAGGCGTTTTTGACGCGCGGCACGAAGTTCAGTGTAAATTTCTCCTGTGTCTACATAGATGGTTTCGGAATGGATGCCATTGAAATAGCTAATTACACCGTTACTATGCAAACGGGTTTTGAAATATGGTTTTTCGGCTACGATGGTTTTAGGTGTGGCTTTATTCATCTTGTCATCTAGGAGGATTAAAGCAATCATGCCTGCGTCAACGCCGATTGCATCAAAATGATATAAACCTCGGCTTTGGTCTTTGGCGCGTGAATGTCGGTATGCCGGATATTCACCATCACCCCATTGAGTTAGGCTGATTAAATTCTCATATTTTCCGATTGTGATAGGTACACCGGCTTTTACATTTGCCATAAATTTTTTTGTTGGACGGAATTTAGAACGGTGGAAGTGGCAAGGGTCTAAAAGAATGTAGCGCATGATAATAAACTCTGTTTGCTGATGTTATAATTATAACATATACCACATCTAAAACTGTTAACTTATGTAAAATTATGCTTTTCAAAAGTAGCATTTTGATCACTTGGCTCTATCCGAATCCTTCCTTGCATAATAATTTTTGCTACATCTATCCGAAAACCGGCGAAGCTCTACTGGTGGCGTAAGCACCGGTGGCCATGCGTCAGCAATGGGGAGAAATATGGCAGCTGCGCAAGCAGTTGCCCCAAGAGCGTAAGCGGGGCGCGGCAAATACCCTTATTCCAATAATGACAAGAATTCCATCATTCATAGCCATATTATACAACTGGCCTTTTACTAATCTTGAAATGCAAATTGCTTTTGTGATGACGAATAACCCCATAGCATTATCAGCAATTCTTTCCCGTAATTTGATAGACATATCTTGGCTATACGGAATAACGTGTGGAAATTAAGATTTTGCTTAAAAACTTAATTCCACTACTTATTCCGTAAAGCCCATATCTTTATCCTGTTATTGGGTTTCGATTAGCTGATGCAAACGATTTATGATTGCTAAATGGCTATCATCTGCTTCGTCTTTGATATAGTCAGTAAATTCGATCAAGGCTAGATAAAGCAGGCGATCAGTAACGGCGAAATCATGCCCCAATTTACCCATATCTGCCAATTCCATCACCCGATCCGCTTCATAGAAATCTATTTTTTTAGAAATAACCTCCACAATTTGATCAAGGTCTAAATCCTCCGGCTGTGCAAAGTCATGCAACAGATATTCAGCCAGTCGTAATCCATTCAAGTTCACATTGAATTCATGGACGGATTCTTTAGCGTAATCTTCCGGACTCAGGCTCCGGATCAAAGCATAAATATTGATGGCTTCAATCTGTTCAGGCGTGAAAAGATTAGTTGTGGTTTTTAAATCTAAGATAAACATACTATTCCCCAAAAATTTACGCCACTGAAAGAACTTTGACCGGATTTAGATATGCTTCAATCTGAGATCGGGTCAAAGTAACCTGATTATTTGGTGCTTCTGCATCAACATAAATAACAGTAAAACGGTCAATAAATCCAAGTGCCATTTGATAAAGCGTATGCTTACAACGCCCTTCATCCCCCAACTGGATCATAAAGGTTTCACATTCTCTATCCGCTTTAGAACAGTGTTTTAAATCCGTATACCAAATAAACGGGCTGCGAACTAGCATATTTCCATTTGAATCATTCTCAAATGGAGAGAGCATAGAAATATGCTGATAAATAGAACTTTCATCAAAATTGAGAGTTAGGTTCACAAATTTTTTAATACTTGGATTTTCAATAGATTCTATAGGCTTAAACCCTAGTTTAAGGCAATGGCTTAAAAAAACATTGGCGATTTCATGAAAGCCGAAATTGTTATTTTGGTCAACTGGTGTAATGAATAATTTAGAAGGTAAGATCATGACTGAATACTCTTATTTGCTGATGGTATTAATATAACATATACCACAAATAAAAGAAGTTAAATTATGTAACCCTTTCTGCTTTTAAAAATTCTATATCTGAAAAATGGAGAAGGTCGGGGTGCGGCGGCTCCAAATTTGCGACAACTTCTTTTTTAATACCGGCGAAGCTCCACTGGTAGCGTAAGCACCGGTGGCCGCCGCGTAAGCAAAGGGGAATAGATATCCGCTGTCTCAGCAGCGGATCGCAGCGTCAGCGCAGCAGATATGGTCGGTGATCTGCTTTCCGGCGACTAGCGAAGCTCATTGAGCGTGTAAACGCGCTATGACCCTGCGTAAGCGGTGGGGTAGGGGTAAAAAGCCATTTGAGCAAGCAAATGGCCATAGCGTAAGCGTGGCGGCCCTAATTGGCTTCGTTATGTGTATTCTCTGCGTTATCGTCTGTACTATCAGAGTTCTTAGAGTTTCGGTATTTCAACCATTCAAGGTAATAATCCAAGTCGATAGGCTTATGCGCATTGAGCAAATCTATCTTATTTTCAAGCAATGCGGACATCACTTGTTTTGCAACATCGTCACTGACTGCACCAAAGAACACACCATAATCATTCAAGAATACTGGTTGATTAACTAATGCTGTGATCTGTTTTTTAGTCAGGGATTTTGGTGGAGTGAAATGCTCAACACGATCCGGATGTCTGAAATGATCACCATTGTCATCCCAAGGAATTGCAGCTTTAAGGAATTTAATTTTGAGAGCTTCAATTCGCTTGTGCATGTTCATTTCGATGTAATCAGATTTAAAATCAAAATCAAATTTCACAGCTGTAAATCTTGCACCAGTCTTGATGTAGGTAGCTTCTACTTTAATATTAGTGAAATTGTTGATTTCATCTACAGCCGGTTGAACTAATTTTTCTTTGATCTTTTGATGGGTTAACGCATTAAGCGGTTTATTTAACATCCGATGGATATCATCATATTCAATGGTTAAAGGTTGTTTGTTACGCCAAACATGAGCATTGAGATAACGATATAGACGTAATGAGAAATAATAATCCATCTTCATGATGTATTTAATTTCATGTCTATTGAAGGGCTTTACACCGCTTTCAGTCGCCATCTTGTAGAATAATTCATAGAACTCTTGAGGAAAGAATATAGATAACTGCCTACGTTTTGAATCAAAAGCAAGTTTACTGATCATAGGTATTTTTTCATAAATACCTTTATCGTCACGCTTCACTTCCATAGCCGGAAAAGTTTTTAATTCTTCATAAAAGCGCTTCATTGAACGAGTGATACTGCGAATACGCTGAAAACGAACTTTAGTTTCTTCCGTACTTAGGGACACTCTGGAATCGTAATCGTACATGAGGTTAACCATGTTCTCAGCAGATACGACTACTGGATTCTTAAAGTCGAAGTCTGTCTTGTTGTCCATTTCGTATTTATTAACAACAGAAATAGCAAACAGAATCATCTTCTCAAGTTGCAAATCAATATTATAAGAAGCCGTGACAAAATCATTAGATGTCGTCACCTTGTCATGCTTATTGATTTTTTTCACTAGAGAGTTCGTAGTCCGACTATTCACTTATGAATCCAATTTAAACCTAATTTTTTATCCCTGCACATTATAGACACAGATAAATTGTCAAAAATATAGATTTGATTAATTTTTCACAAAACTGATATTTTCACTTAATTAACAAATACTTAAAACACATAGAATTACAAAAACAGATTTTAAAAAGTGTACGACAGGGGTTTTTTTTCGCCTTTCAGGTGTACGACAGGGGTTTTTTTTGGTCAAAAACGGGCATTTTTAGAGTAATAACTACAAAAAAAGGACGGCAAACCCTTGGTATTATTGCCTTTAAACTTAAATTTAGATGAATTCTTCATCATTCAATGGTTAAAAATAAATCAATAAAAAGTGTTTCATGCCAATTTTAGGCTTAAATTTAGAAATTTAGAGTTTTCCAAAAAAATAGCAGATCAATAAAACTAGGTTAAGATATTGATATATAGAATATTTCATAAAATTTAAAAGTGTACGACAGGGGTTTTTTTTCGTCTTTCAGGTGTACGACAGGGGTTTTTTTTCTGTTTTTAGGTGTACGACAAGGGTTTTTTTGAGGTTTTTTAAAAACATCCAAATTCAGCGAAAAAATACCAATGTTAAAATTACCATTCAAGTATTTGTAATATATAGTATTACTGAAATTTAAAAAGTGTACGACAGGGGTTTTTTTTCTGTTTTTAGGTGTACGACAGGGGTTTTTTTTCTGTATTTAGGTGTACGACAGGGGTTTTTTTGAGGTTTTTAAGGCCTAAAATCCCCATTTTCTGAATAAAAATTGGTCAAAAAACCTTATTTCACGCTGTTTACAGCTTTATAAGAGCACTTTTCTTAAAACCCCTCTAATAATGTACGACAGGGGTTTTTTTTAATATCTGTTATAATAAAACTGGTTATTTTTTAAATAAAACAGACATAACGTAACCATAATTATAAAGAAAATAAATTCATATATATGTATGGCATACTCGCCTGTGGATATCCATGTGGATCAAAGTGTACGACAGGGGTTTTTTGGTGTTTTCAGGGGTTTTTTTTGGTACGACAGGGGTTTTTTTTGGTACGACAGGGGTTTTTTTGTGTACGACAGGGGTTTTTTTGTGTACGACAGGGGTTTTTTTGGTTCAATAAGACTATGAAATATAAAAAAAATATAGTCCCCTAATACTATACAATTCTTTCTAATTCTTTCTAACGCCTTTAAATTCAAATTGGTGGGGCAATTCATCAAAAGTTGATTACACTCCAAAGTACAAACTGGTTGATCATTTTAGTTGATTTATAAACTTATTACATTAAAACCTTACTTTTCTGTAATAATAAAAACATTTATTATCTGTTAATAAACATTAGTGAAATAAAAAATATATTAGGTCGGAAATGAGTATGAAAAAATATTTAATATTAATAATCGGAATTAACCTGTTAAACACTACATCAACTCAAGCATCCAGTCAGATTCTTAGTTTAGATGATAAAACGATCAGGAACTATAAGGAACATGCAAGAAACTGTACTGCAATTCTAAAGTCATCTGATAATCGTACTGTAGGTTATATGTTTAACGGATATAACCTGATTATGAAATTCAAAGGGGTAAACCAAGAACACTTCTACAATGTGGACAATTATGGAAAACGTGATTTTGGACAACCAGTAATTTATAAAGCATTAGATGATTTCACTTCTTACAACATCACTTTCACGAATCTAAAACAGATCGATACTTATAAATTTAAAATGAAAGGGGTGATAGAGAAGCATTATAGAGATTTTTCAACTCATACTGATCACAAGAATTTGATTACCAGTGATACATTTACGATGACTCAAACCTGTAAAAAAGATGATAAGGGTTCAATGTTCTATAAGGTATCTTCACTGTCCAAACTGTATATGACCATCTTCAACCGTCATTAAAAAAAAGCCCTTTTTCATAAAAGAACAATCTTGTTCCAACAGGATCACAATCAACAAAAGCATTAAGCTATTTTCCTTTCTAAGATTTCAGCTGCTTTAACAGCTCTTTTTTGAGGTTATCAACATATTTTTGAACTACCGCTATAGTTTCTTCGTCCACATTCACTGTATTGGCCCGTAGAGCGCATTTAAGAGCTGTTTTAAGAATTGCTAACCCAAAGTGATCAATATGCTCTGTAGAAACGAAATCAGCGCAATACGCCGTCACTGTATCTACAGAGTATTCAATATTGATCCGGTACTTCGTCATAAGATTCAAAATTGAATCTGATCCAGTGCTTAGATCACAAAATCTAACTTCTTCAATGCGGCTGTATTTGTTTTGAATAGCACATTTTTTTCTAGCATCTAAACGGCCTAGAAAATAGTCTCTTGGTATTTCAGTTGTGCCATTTTCAACTGCTAATCCACCATTTTTAATGACTGGAATAGTTTTAAATGATTCATCATCAGCCCAATGTTTAAGGTAGAGATATTGAACCAATGGCTCCGATAATAAATTTATCTGTACTTCAACCATATTAATCACGCCTTCTCCGCAAGAGGAACCAGTTTGTTCAACTCTTGATTGAGGTAAGTTTCTACCTCAGTTTGATTTTGAATATAAAATTCATTGGTTTTGACACCATCATCAACCTGAATGATCCAAACATCAAAATAGGTGTATAGGAAACTTTGAGATAAGAGTAATAGGTAAGGTACAGAAAAATGGCTATTTTTTATAGATACCTGTAGTGCTTCTTGTTCAATTCGTAATAGATCACACTGATAATTGTCGCAATAGTAAATTGACAGGTCTAATCCTGACTCTACTAGCTGATCAGCTAGTAGAAATTCTCTATGTAACTCCTTCCAAGTACCATGAATAAGCTGAAATTCAGTTGTCAAAGATGGATAGAAAGGGTAGATGCGTAATTCATTCTCTTTGTGAAAAAAACCAAATTCTATCGCCGCATTATGAAGCCGCGATAAGTATTCCGTGATGCCTTTCAATGTCGCATCATTTTTGGGTGTAATAATTAAATGATCAACTTTCTTCATACCTGACACCATAATCTAATTTTTATCATTAGATTTATTTTAGCATATACCACTTATAAGAAATATATTAATTTGTAATTTGAATATAAATAAAGATTAATAAAAAATGATGCTTTTCAAGTTCAATATATTGGTAAATACAATGAATTAAACTAATATTTTTATTTAATTAGAAGCCGAACCTTATTTTAAAAACAGGCGTAGCCACATAATCGGCGTAAGCCGTTTATGTTCCATGCGTAAGCATTGGATGGCTAGAATCCATCTGCGTAAGCACGATGGACGAAAGCGTAAGCGAAGCAATTTTTTTGTTTCCGCGCGGAAACAACAACAATAAAAAAACCATACTCATTACTGAGTATGGCCTTGATTCATCAATGATTTGTTAAACTTGCAATCATTCTGTCTCTGATACTTGCGATATGATGGCTGCAACGCATCCAACCGACCACAAAAATCACACTGACAAAAAAGCCAATGAAGAAGATGCAAAAGAAACTAATCACAGGAAAGGAATTAATGTAAGGCTGTGACAAAATGTATTTTAAAATACAGTAATGCAAGCCAAAGAATACAATAAAAAATAATATTGATTCTGCCCTATTAAATATAGCACTTAATAAAGACATAATAATTAACTCCATTTGTTGATGAAAAGATATTTTCTCAAATATACCGCACAAAGAAAATAGAAAAAAACTTAATCACGACACGGTATGACGCTATTAAATTAAAAATAATAATTAAAAAAAAGGCAGTCATTAACTGCCTTGTTGAGCCTGTTAGATTGCCCATTGATAACTGTCGTATTCATCAGCTGTGAGATAGCAGGCATCCTTGTATGCGATTTGCAAAAATCGGTATGCCAAAGTTTTGTTGAAATCTTCTAATTCGCTTGCCTGAAACTCATAGCAATGCAGTAATTTTAAATACTGCATAAACTTGATGTGCTGAACAAAATCTTTTGAATACTCAAACTGAGCTTCGACATCAGCTAGATAAGAGCTTAGATCGGTCTGATCTCGGTGAGGGTAAGCGCTATTCACACCAATAACGATTGCTTTGGCTAGAATGCGGGATATTAAAGAAAAGTTTTCTTTCCGGAACGTATTAGAAAATTTGAAATTCTGTAATTCTTTTCTGAACTCTTGGTCAATTTCGTGTAGGCCATCAGTTGTATAAGCTAAAGGCTGAACCTCACTCAAGAACTTCTGCATAAATTCAGCACATGCAAAAGGTTTAACTGCTAAGTTAACAATTACAGCAAGGTGTTTTGCAGAAATTACATAAGCTGACATAACGATAAACTCTAATTTGTTGATATAGATATTATAACCATATACCACATATTTAAAAAGTTAAGTTCTGTAATATTAAGTAATTGCTTTTAAAAATCTGACGTTTGATAAGAAGGCTTAAAAAAAGTAAACCCATACGAAATTTTCGCACCTTAATCCCGCGATAACAGGCGAAGCCCCACCTGATGCGTCAGCATTGGTGGCCAAGCGGAAGCGTGGTGTAGTGAAAGCAATCTGCGTTAGCAGAATTGCCGAAAGCGTCAGCGAAGCGCCGGAACCCTACCGAAGTAGGGCGGTAATCTGCGTTAATTTTCTAAAGAATGTTCAAATGAAGGGCTGAATCCGGTTGTAAGAATTCCATCTTCTGCTGCAATTGCTTTATTAAAATATTGGCCCTGTAAATGACCTGATCTGATGTATTCCCCATATCTGTTGAAGAACAAACATTCGATATCAGATAGCTTATTGGATTCTATTCTGAAAGTTTGGGTCGGGATGGCGTAAGTTGGAAAGAATGGATGCTTACAAAGCTGATCGATAGATGTATTTTCTAATTCTTCCCGATCGATAAAAATATCTGTGTGGGGCAGAATATCTTCATAGACTTCATTTTGATCTAATTGAATACACATACCACTGGCAATGACACCGAGAAAAAATAATTCTTCTGTATCCAGTGCTGCATAAGTGTTGAATAGATTATTTTCCCCAATACGATCAAGATTTTCCTGAGCTGTTTCTAATTCACAAGCTTCAATATGATCTCTAATGAAATCTACCAGTAATTGATCTATATCTTCATCAGAAAGGTTTTGAATTTCCCAACCTTTGGATAATTCATTACTTTCAATACGGATATCTGAATATCCATTCATTTTAAGGGGGTGTAGTCTATGAATATCGTCATGACGGCACACATTACTCAGACTGCTATTTAGTATTGCATATAAGCCATTTGCAAAAATTTTCAGATCAATAGTGCCTGTATGTGTTCGTAGTTGGTCAATGTTGGTTGTCATGCTATAAACTCCACTTGTTGATAAAATTTAATATAGCATATACCACATTTAAAATCGGTAATATTATGTAATATCAGAACTTTGATTGTTATAAATATGCTTGTAAACATTCAAAAGAGCATCATACTCAAATAGTATCCAAGTCTTTGATTTAAGAAAAATACAAACAAAAAAGATTCATACTCGATTAATCAAATATGAATCCTGAAACATTTAAGATCAAAAAAGTATCATACTAAATTACATTGCCTGCAAGAATTTTACCTCTCGCTTCATTAAGTAAGAATTTTTTTCTAATAATTAGAAATTATCTGTATACCAAACACAAATATAGCAAAATGAAGCAGAATAGGCTTCATAAATATGTTCAATATTAATCACTTTGTATTGAGGATTTTTGGTAAAAAATTCATTAATTTCTTTAGTTGTGCGCTCAATATCATTGTCTTTTCGTGCTGAATCTAAATAGAATTTTTTAGAATTAATCATGTCATACCTAATAATTTATATGTAGTGTTGATGGGATAATATACCGCCTTACTGTAAATTACAATGGGTTAAATTATTTAATTTTAGTATAACAAATTAACCTATTGGTTTATATATTTTGCATTTAATGCTAATATAAGGGGTGTTTTTAAAAATGAGTATATAAGATGGCAAAATTAACAGATTTTGGTAAGGCAATCAGAAAAATCAGAATTGACCGTGATATGAATCTTATTCAACTTGCAGAATCAATTGGAGTTAGTTCAGCATTCTTATCATCTGTCGAAACAGGAAAAAAACCAATTAGTGCGGAATTAATAGGAAAAATTATAACTACTTTACAGCTTAAAAAAGAAGATGAAAAAATACTAATACATTCTGCTAGTCATAGCATTAGAAATGTAACAATTAAAACAAAAAGTGCAGAAGAAGCAGAAATTGCCTTTTTGTTTGCATTGCGTATGCAAGCCAAGTCGATAAAATTAGATACACTACGAAATTTTATTAATGAATCCTAAATTACTAAAACACAAAACAAACTCTTATTTAAGATAAAAACATCAACGAAATACAATGCTTGTATAATGGTGATGTGATTCTTTAAGAAAAATCAAATGATCAAGATTTTAGGTGTATTTGTTTTCGTGTATAGCATTTTTCATGTGCTAGGTTATTTTGTTAACCAGTACGAACATGCAGAAATATACACATTAGGATGCGTGGATAAATCCAAAGCACCGTGCAAAGTCTACAAGGGGAGTCTAAAAACAACATTTTGGGCAAAAGATTATGTAGTGAATAATGGGGCTAAAGAAATCATTATTTCCAAGTATGACGTTGCCGCAATCAAATACCCTCAAGAAGTAAATTAAAAAAGCCTACATGATGCAGGCTTTTTTCAGGTCCATCATTCAGTTACTAGATATTTTTCTACCTCCGGCAACTGCTCCGGTTGATATTTTTGAATCATTTTAAATGCTGTTTCAGCATAAAACTTGATAGACCGTATACCACTCTTGGTATTCGCTAAATATTTTTTCCCCATATCGGATTGATCATTTTCCCAAAGTTTTAAATCTTCTTTGAGTTTGGCCAACTTCTGATTGTTGCGTTCCAGTACCGCAAAAGTTCCTTTAGTGCTCATTTCTAGCGGTTGAAAGCTTGATCCTGAACAAGATTGGCTTGCGATCTCATTATATGTACCTCGGTCAATTGTATAACCATGGTAGGCAACCTGATCGGGATTGGATGGCTTTAATCTTACCCAACGGAAACAGCAGGCACAGTGATGATAGTCGCTGCTATTTTTAGGATGAAACTCAATTTCATCTACATTTTTATAAAGCTCATGCAGCTTTACCGCTTCTTCATTCACTTGTTTGGCTACATTTAGGTACACCGAATTCGGTTGCTTAACCAATGCTATTTCGTACAACCAAGTCAATTTATCACGGGTTTTACCTATATTGCCAAAAAGGTTGTAAGCCTTATAAGCATTAACATGGTCGAAATCGAATTCAGTTAATTCAGGAATCAGGTCATGCTTTTCATATAGTTTATCTAGGTGGGCTTGAATTAATTGCAGGCTTTCAAAATACAGTTTAGTAAAGCGGTTATGATCCGCTGAACGCAAACCAACGAAGTCACTTTGACCAATAAGGATTGATGCCTTGATGCCATTGATCAGGTTCAGATCATGGCGTTTACGCTTGGATACTGAGTTAATGATGCCGAAGATAGTAGGGCAGTTTGCTTCAAGCCATTGGCGAATTTCATCCTCAATAGTTGTATATTCAGGATAAGTTGCTGTGATCTGTTCCCAACACTTAGGTTTTACAAGATCAACGATCTCAATGGCTTTTAGATCAGACTTAAACTGTTGTGCAAACTCTTTCAGTTGCATGGTTAAACCCCCGATTTCATTAAATTAATTATAACCATATACCACAAATAAATCAGTAATATTATGTAATTTTAGCTTTTAAAGTGTAATAGTGAGATTAGATACAGGCATCAAAGATACACCGGAAATTTTTTTAGCGCATCTTTCTTTTTGATTACGGCGAAGCCCCACCAGTGGCGCAAGCATTGGTGGCAGCCGCGTAAGCAAAGGGCAGAGTGGATGGCAACTGCGCAAGCAGTTACCCCAAGAGCGTAAGCGTGGCGAGATTTCGTAAAGCTAATTAAGTCAGGTTAAGACGCTATTTCAGCACCTTAACCGACTAGAGAACAAGATGAACTAGGCTTCATCTTCGGTTTTGCGTTTGTTTTCTATCCAATGTAAACCACCTCTATCAATAAAGTCGAAATATTCATCTTCAAGGAAGTCGCTTAGTATTGTAATTCCATTATCCACTCGGATGTCAGGGCTTACAATTGAGTCGTCTCCAAACTGGAAAAATAGCATTCCAGTATTGTGATTTAGAGAAACGATCAATTCAAATTCACTCTCATCTACCTGATAAAAGATAGAGTTTCCATCAACAAATTTCACATCGATGCGTTTTGAATCCACTTGATTTACATAATCGTCAATGAAGTAACCAACAGCTTTCAAAAACTCAGGAGTCTTTGGATCAAGACCGTTAAAAAAATCGACACCAAGAATTTCATCTGTGAGCTTGTAATAGTCTTGAATACTGAATTCATAATCCACCTTTTTGCCTTCACGGTAATGATTGATCCCGTAGGTTTTGAAATCCGTGCTCATGTAAAGATGGTTCACAGAAAGCTGTAGGTTTAATGCGAATCGTTTAATATGATCCACCATATCCAAATTTGTATTTTCTAAATACATAATATGGCCATGATCATTCTTTCTTAATTCAGCTAAAAAATATTTAGAAAACTGGACAACTTGGGATTTTGAAAGGTCATGAAAAGTAATGTGATGTTGAATATTGTTCATGGTAAACCTCTATTTGTTGATAAGGCTATTTTACCATATATAGAATAATAACAACAACTTGCAGCGACATTGATTGTCGTTTATCAGCTTTTAAAAAGTATATAAATTCTGATGAAAGTATAGTTTTGATCGTGGAAAATTGAGCCACCATTATTCTGAATACTGGCGCAGCCCCCCCGCCGGATGCGTAAGCATTGGCTACCATGCGTAAGCAAGGGACTAGAGCATGAAAAAGCCTATGATTATAGTGCTGAAAATTGCGGTTACAGCTGTACCAAATATAAGATTTTGACGGGATTGGAACCGTTTTGATTTCAGCATTCGGATCGCTAACAGGCAAACCAAACAAATAACGATAAATGCACATCCCATTAATGAGAGGGTGTGCAGCGCGTTTTTTAAAAAACTGTTCATGGCTAAAACCTGAAATTATTTTTCTTTTCCCAAAGCATATTTATTCTTTGTCCGGTCCTTTAATAATTTCAACGGCGCTAGGACGTTTAATTATTGTTGTTTTGCGCTTGGTTTCACTATCAACTTTGTGTTCAGCAATAGTCGCTTTCATGGTAACTGTGTCGCCTGCAATTCCAAGGTCCACTGAACCTTGATATCTAACATTGCAGCCTTCTATCTCAAGCGTATAGGAATACTGGATTCCATAATCACGGTGGCCCATGCCCCCATAATCACCAGTTCTACGCTGATATGCAGATTTAACAATGCCAGTCATGACTTTGCGCTGACCAACTTCGCCATAATGTTTAAGTTTATCATTATCCTGTTTGCGCTGCTCAAATAGCCCACGTTCTAGGCACATCCCTAGACACATATCTGATAGCATTTTGAATGGTAGTGAATCGTTATCATCCCCAATGGTCGGGTTCTTATCAGCCATCCATAAGATATAGTCGTCAGGGAGATCGACAATCTTGGTTCCCTCATGTTTACCAAATGGAACAACACCATTTTCAATGGCTTCTAAACGCATCAGAACGAATGCTGAAACTTTGTATTTAGGTTTGACCCAGTTGGTGTGCTCGACCTCTTTCTCAAACGCAATATCAACAGCGTCACCAAGTCGATCTTTGATCTGTTGAACATATTGTTCAGCTTTGCGCTGTGCTTCTTCGAGATTCGTTGACAGATTACAGATATGGGTATCGTTTACCATCAAACCGTATTTGTCGATGATTTCTTTACGAAAGGTATAGAAAATATCAAGAGCACCAAGGCCGATATAGTATGTGTGTTGTGGTTTTCTTAATTCTACGGCGCTCATAATATTCTCCATTTGTTGATAAAATCAATTATAATCATACACCACGAATAAAGATATTAAGTTTATGTAAAATATAAGTATTATTTTTCATAAAATAGAAAAACAACAACTAAGTGCTTAACATTCTGAACCACTGATGCCGCCTAATAAGCGGCATTTTTTATGTGGTATATGGTTTTAATGTAACTTAATTTTATTCTAATGTTATATAGCCACTTCATCCTGTTTACATCCACTTTTAAAAATAATACTATCCGTGATGTAAACATAACGGTTCTAAGGTTGTTAAATGGATGCAATCGAATTATTGCGTAAAAGAATAGTTCCTTTCTTTGAGTCGGATTTTAAAGATTTGCCTAAAGAGAAAGGTGTCTGTGAGGTTTTTGGTATTGAGGTTGAAGGCTTTGTTAATAAAGATTCTTATGGGACCATGACTATTCAAAGTGATGTACTTAGGGTGTTTACTCAACCTAGCTATGATGTCATTGGCTTTGCAATGGGAACAAGAGAAGCCCCAAAAATAGCAATGCGATTCACTGACTATAAATCTGCATGGTTAATTGTTCCTACCTCTGATGAACAGCCTGAATTATGGTGCGGCGGTAAATATCCTGAGAAGATTTCATATCAGACACCGTTCAAAATAAAAAGCCTATCCGGTAATCAGGCATTAGTTGAATTACTTGAAGATGATCGACCTTATTTGGCAATCAATCTTTCGCCCCGAAAAGAACTTTATTTAAAGAATCTCTTGGTCGGAGACAAAAATAATCTGATCTTATGCCAAGAGCAGGGATGTGTAATAACCCCCCGTACACACTGGAAAGAATTTAAAGAAATGTTCCAAGGTCTTGAGAAAAAGGATCGTGCAGAAGCGCTCACTATATTACGCGGCATTAATGCAGGACGCTTCGATCAAGCTAATGACCGAGTACAGCAATTCTTTGCTAAAAATATGGATTTTGCCCGTTTCAGTGGTCAAGTATTACCGAAAAATCCAATTGCACGAAATGTATGGCTTTCAGCTTTAGGGGCAGTCTAATGAAGGGTTTTATCTTTGCTTTAAGAAAACAAAACTATGATTATCACAGTACCGTTTTTAATTTGCTTAAATCGCTAAACATTAAAGATTTCACTCCAAATCATACGGATTCTAAACCGCTTTTGTTTCATGTAAATGGCGAGTACATCATTTGCCGCACCAGTGCGGAGGTTGCAGGCATTCCGTTGACTGAGCAAGTGTTGGAGGTGAATGTCGGTGATCTGCTTGAGGGAACTGTAACGCTGCCGCGAGACACACCAAAACTCACGATGGACAAACAACAGTTTGATGAATTCGTGAAAAATAAAGGCCGCAAACCCAAGTATGCCGAAAGTCACAAATACACTCGATTAACTGATGATGAAATTCCTAAGTATGCAACCAAACTACTTGAAAAAGCCGGTTTGGATATTCAGGAACTCAAATTTACGGATGGTGGGTATCACCTGATATCCGGTCGCGAAAAATCAATTAAATCTGTAGATATTCATTTTACGGTCAAGGTTCATAATTTGGCCCAATTTGAACATGCTTGGTTTAATGGTATTGGCCGCAACAAAACTTATGGTTTTGGAATGATTAGGGCTGTCAAACTATGAAAACTCTCTTAGATTATGTGAACGCAGCATTCGGTGAAGATGGGGCTATTGTCAAATTGGGTGGACGTTACACATCTGAGCAACATGAATACGCACTTGGCAT
Organism: Acinetobacter sp. SwsAc5; assembly: GCF_013391485.1. Taxonomy (NCBI): domain Bacteria; kingdom Pseudomonadati; phylum Pseudomonadota; class Gammaproteobacteria; order Moraxellales; family Moraxellaceae; genus Acinetobacter; species Acinetobacter sp. SwsAc5. Next base: position 7,885 of record NZ_JACAXD010000033.1, on the reverse strand, counting down.
AGCAGAATCCTTAGTTAAACCTGATAAAACATTAGGTTTACTGCAAGCTGATACAGGTATCGGGAAATCTCTTGGTTATTTGATTCCATCTGCTATTTTCATAGCCCTGAATCCTGACCTGAATAACAAGAAAATTGTTATTAGTACCTTTACGCGCTATCTGCAAAAACAAATCATTGATCACGACTTGCCCTTTATCAAGCAGATCATGAATGAGATCGGGCTGAATATAGATGACATGCTCATTGCTTATCGTATGGGCCGTCAGAGCTTCTTTTCACTTGAACGAGTCAAAGATAAGTGTAAGGGAATTATTAAGTCTGATCCGGCTCGTAAAGATGAACTGGATGACTTTATCAATAATGTCGCAGAAAGTTGCCATTTTGGATCAGGAATATGGCTCGACTATATTGAAGAAATGGGCGATCTACCGGCAGGCATTAAAGTAGATGATATTTGCCTACTGAACAGTCAAAAGTCTGATAATGAAGCCTATGACTTTCACTTAGATCGGGTGAAATCGGCAGCAATTATTATCACGAATCATCATAGCTGCATCATGGCTGACAGGACTGGAATATCAGATTTTGACATTCATGCCATGATCTTTGATGAAGCTCATAAACTTGCTTCGATTTGTTTTGATAACTTTAATCACCGCAATAACCTAAATGAGATTAAACGACTCCTGAACCATGTTGCCGACCATTCTCAGGCAAAGAAACTTGCATTGGAATGTCTGAATAGCATAGATGAACTCGAAACAAAGGTTAAAGCCCACCCGCGTTTTAATATGATTGATTATTTGACGGCAACGAATACACCAGTGATTTTTTCACAATGTAAAGTGTCTGTTGCAGCGGTACAGTCAGAACTGACTAAAACCCTCAATGCCTTTAAAGAGTCTATGAAAGATAAAACTCTGACAGCTAAAGATGCCGAATTCATTGATACAACTACACAGTTAATTCAGCGCTTGTCCTCATGGCAGAAACCGAATAATGAATACACTTTGTCTGCAATTGGTGTATCTCCAATCCGTAAACAGATTTCAGTTGCCTATCTCAATATTTATGCAAGCAAGCTGTTTGGCGCAATTACTAAAAGATTAACTGATCGTATTATTCTGACAAGTGCAACTCTAGCCAATGCCAAACAGGGTATGTCCTTTGGATTAACAAAAAGTTCACTTGGTCTATCAGATATTGAAAGCACCGTAGAGCTGATCGTTTCTCCAAAAAACTATGCAAATATGCAGTTCGTTCTTATGACCAAGGCTTGTCCACCGCCGATTGTTGATGCTGATGAAAATGACATTACTTTCAATGCTGAATGGTTAGCTAAGACGGCGCTAATGATCAAGAAGGCAAAAGAAAGTGGTGACAATGTACTGGTTTTGACTACCTCACATAAAGAGTCAAAAATTCTCGGTGAAATGTTTAAGGATTGTCAGCCATTGGTCCATAGCGAAGGGACTGCATTAAAGGAATATCTACAGGACTTTAAACGACCAAATGAAATTCTAATTACTTGTGCCGGTTGGGAAGGCCTGAATCTGCGCAAGGAAAACGGAGATCAGCTTATTTACCATGTTGTGATAAGCCGTATTCCATATAACCCGCCTAACCCGATTATTGAATTCGCTTCAAAGGTTATGTGCGACAGAAATAATCAGACTAAAACTGAACTAAATAACATCCAGTGGATTTTATCCATGCAAGATGTTGTCTCTAAACTTAAACAGGGTATGGGGCGTGGTACGAGATCGCCTAATGATCTAGTCACAATATGGATTGCTGACAGCCGGATGCCGCATTCACGCAATGAAAGGGGAAATATTATTCTTCTAAACGCCGTTCCTAAGCGATTCATGGATAACTACTTAAATGCCGAAATTTTTTTGGAAAAGAAAAAGGAGCTATTTTTTATATGAAGCCCATAAAAATTAGCTTGGAAATTTCGTCTCCGATTCTTGTTCCTAAATATCCAATTCATTTAGATGCACTTCTTTATGCGTCTTATCAGCTGAATACCAATTTATCTGATACCGAGATTCTAAATGAACTTGAAAAGGTACTAGCTAAAGAAGATGGAATATTCAAAGCATCTGCATTGCGCTATGTGCGTACCAAACAGATTCCGATATCCATGTGTGAATGGAGTTTGGTAACTCGTACACACTGGATCGAATGGCCATATTCGTTTCATGAGCGTGAAAAGACCATCATTGTTAAAGGTGGGGGATTCCGAAAAAGGGTCACAGCCTATAACGCAATTTTAACCGCTACTGTGGAATTTCATGCAGTAGGGGAGCCGAGAAAGATCAAATACCTTCTCGAAAGTTTAGGTTTTATTGGCCTGAATAATAGTCAAGGTTTTGGCGAAATCACCGCAGTTGAAATTGATGACGATGATGATTTTTGCTTTTTCGATGAAGAAGGTGAATTGGCAAGATGTCTGCCGCTTCACATGGTCAGCTCGGAAAAGGCACAGCACTATCTGAGAGTCAAAAACAGTGTAAAGCCACCTTACCAAAGCTCTGAACGAGTTGATTCCTTATTACCAAATTTCCGTCTTAAAACTATAGGTAACTAATATGAAAACTATTAAATTTATTGGCCATCTAACCACTGTAGCGCCTGTAAACGTAACATTGCCAAATCAGACTGGTATTCCTCGTAATAGCCATGGCGCATATTATATCCCTGCAACCAGTATCCGTGGATTCTTGCGTAGTACAGCTGCTTACGCTATTGCTGACCTTCTTCAAAAGAATGGTAAAACGCTGACTGTAGATGAACACTATATGAATTTTAGCGGTGTTGATACAGGCCGCAAAATTAAACTAGGTGGGGGTTATGAGCGTATTGGTAAAAACTTGGAAATCCGCGAGATCAATCCTCAGATCAGTAACTTTGGTAACTTTGGTGTAGCCGGCAAATTGAAGGTCGGTAATGCGTACTGTGATCCAAACTCTAACCCAATTATCACGTATGGTAATGGTTCCCGAAACCATCCATTTAATCGTAACCCTTCTTTAGTAGGATTCGTGGACCCTAGCGAATTGGACTATTTAAAGTCTGTCATGGATGCGGATGCGCTTACAGCACTAGAAACCGCCGACCTGAAATCAATGAAAAAGAAATTGCAGACTCAAGCTAAACAGTTAACGGGTGATGATAAAAAGGCAATATTTAAAGAAATTGAAGATATTGATCTCAAGATTAAAGAAACAAAGGATACCCGTGCGGGTTCCACCGAAAGTATCTTGCGCCCATTAGACGGATTTAGTGCGATTGATGCCGGACATACCCTAGAACATCGTATGATCTTAAACAATCCATCTGACCAAGACCTAAACTTTTTGTTATGGACTCTATGGAAGGGTAGCGTAAACTTTACCATTGGTGGTCATCAAAACCTTGGTTGTGGTGAAGTTCATGCTCAGTGGAATATTATTGAAACTTCATTTGATGATCCAACCCCACGAAAACTAGGAACATTAACTATCAGTGATGACGGATTCCAGTTAGACAAAATTGCTTTTGACCCGAAAGAAATTGATAATGCCATTTCAAATGAAAAATTTGACTTTACTGTTTTTTAAAACAGTAAAGATCGCAACAGCGATTTTAAGGTTAGAGCCGTTATCCAATGGTTAGATACCGCGAATGCGGTTTAGGGTTATTTCTTTGATATGGCAATATAATTGAAATAACCCTTTATTTTTTAACTTTAAAAAAATCCTCTAAATACAATTCTATACAGGAACCGCATTTTAAAAGGGTTTTAAAATGATGTTTCTCTTAAAAACTTAAAATATATAAATTATTTCACCCTTATTCACTGTTGGTTATCACATAGGTGATTTATTGGAATAAAAAAATAGAAATGGATGAAATCCGTATGTTGGTTATCACATAGGTGATTTATTGGAATAAAAAAATAGAAATGGATGAAATCCGTATGTTGGTTATCACATAGGTGATTTATTGGCCCTATTTTTTGCTTCTAATCGCTATTCTAGAGTTCATTATCACATAGGTGATTTATTGGTATTTAAAGCTCAATTTTGGCAGTGGTAAGTAGTTCATTATCACATAGGTGATTTATTGGACTTAAAGTTGACTAAAGACTCTTTAGATTTAGTTCATTATCACATAGGTGATTTATTGGTCTTTGAAAAATAGGTTCCCAATTATTGGTAAGTTCATTATCACATAGGTGATTTATTGGGTAAGTAGCAAATTGCATAGTGGTGAACAAGTGTTGGTTATCACATAGGTGATTTATTGGTCGCCTGCGGATCGTCTTTCGCTGCTGTTCTGTGTTGGTTATCACATAGGTGATTTATTGGTTGCAACCGAAGTCGGATGCAAAGGCTTGTGAGTTGGTTATCACATAGGTGATTTATTGGTTGTCCAAATACACCACCACGAATTAGGACCGGTTGGTTATCACATAGGTGATTTATTGGGAAAGATTTGGAGCTTGATGCTGTGGTTGGAGGTTGGTTATCACATAGGTGATTTATGGGTTATCTGTAATGATGATAGGGATTTCACATTTGTTGGTTATCACATAGGTGATTTATTGGATCAATAACATGAAATAGTAATGCCAACCTAGTTGGTTATCACATAGGTGATTTATTGGATTCATAATTGACAAAGAAATTACCCAAAAAGGTTGGTTATCACATAGGTGATTTATTGGAGAAGTGCAGGCTGATGTTTTTAGTCAGTCAGGTTGGTTATCACATAGGTGATTTATTGGGCATTGCTACTTAAAGCACTAGCAATATTCAAGTTGGTTATCACATAGGTGATTTATTGGAACACAAATTACATGAGCAAAGATGTGATTCAGTTGGTTATCACATAGGTGATTTATTGGCTAGTACCTCGCAATACTCTCATAAGCCCACCGTTGGTTATCACATAGGTGATTTATTGGTTGAGTGGGAAAAGGCCGTCAGAGCGCAAATAGTTGGTTATCACATAGGTGATTTATTGGTGAAATACAGGCTGAAATTGACTTGATCTACGGTTGGTTATCACATAGGTGATTTATGGGTTGCTATATAAGGCTTTCAGAGGACATACAATGTTGGTTATCACATAGGTGATTTATTGGACATAAATATGGAGACATGCTTTTATTCTAAAGTTGGTTATCACATAGGTGATTTATTGGGCTACTTCATGTAAATATTTGGTAATGGCGTAGTTAGTTATCACATAGGTGATTTATTGGAAAGCAGAAATGTAAAATATATTGACTTGTATGTTGGTTATCACATAGGTGATTTATTGGGTATCAATATTACGTCCGTGTACTTGGGTTCAGTTGGTTATCACATAGGTGATTTATTTGATTTAACCGTGGCTCGGTACGCTTTGATGGGAGTTGGTTATCACATAGGTGATTTGTTGGTCAACAACAGGACGTATTTTTATACCGTGAAAGTTGGTTATCACATAGGTGATTTATTGGCATACATACATCAAACAGATAGGTCGGGTTAAGTTGGTTATCACATAGGTGATTTATTGGAAATGAAACTCGAAGAAGGGCTAATACTCATAGTTGGTTATCACATAGGTGATTTATTGGAAATCGTCTGTTTTCCTCTCTGAGCGAGTTCAGTTGATTATCACATAGGTGATTTATTGGTATTAAATTTTCAAAAGAACGTCAAGCTCATGGTTGGTTATCACATAGGTGATTTATTGGGCAAGCAAAGTGCGATCAACTAAACATTTGCTGTTGGTTATCACATAGGTGATTTATTGGCATACATACATCAAACAGATAGGTCGGGTTAAGTTGGTTATCACATAGGTGATTTATTGGAAATGAAACTCGAAGAAGGGCTAATACTCATAGTTGGTTATCACATAGGTGATTTATTGGAAATCGTCTGTTTTCCTCTCTGAGCGAGTTCAGTTGATTATCACATAGGTGATTTATTGGTATTAAATTTTCAAAAGAACGTCAAGCTCATGGTTGGTTATCACATAGGTGATTTATTGGGCAAGCAAAGTGCGATCAACTAAACATTTGCTGTTGGTTATCACATAGGTGATTTATTGGTCTGATGTCAGGCGTTTTTCCAGTATTCAACGGTTGGTTATCACATAGGTGATTTATTGGCAGAAAACATCAATCTGAAAGCCAGTGAGAATGTTGGTTATCACATAGGTGATTTGTTGGTATTGCAAGCGGAATAGCTGCATTCAATGAAAGTTGGTTATCACATAGGTGATTTATTGGTGTGCGGAAAAATGATGACACCATTGCTCATTGTTGGTTATCACATAGGTGATTTATTGGCTTAGGTGAGTCTACTATTTGGGAAAAAGTACGTTGGTTATCACATAGGTGATTTATTGGTTGAGTGGGAAAAGGCCGTCAGAGCGCAAATAGTTGGTTATCACATAGGTGATTTATTGGAGACTGAAAGGGTCTGTCCTTTTGCCAGTGTTGGTTATCACATAGGTGATTTATTGGAAAAAATTTTGGACGAGAATCTACTCCGATCAGTTAGTTATCACATAGGTGATTTATTGGAACATCACTCTTTCGCAAAACCACGATTCCCTGTTAGTTATCACATAGGTGATTTATTTACCTCCTAGTGGACAAATCGAATAATTCGATAACACAGAAGTTATTTAAAAAAAGACCGGTTTTGAACCGGTCTTTTTAATATTTAACAGTTAGGTAAATATTCATGAATATCCTAACATTAAGATAGTTATTATGAACAACAAGCGCATGTCGAGTGTGAAGCATTAGATTTTTCTTGTGTTTCTACTTTAGCAAGGATGTTAGTAAGGAATGTTTGTAGGCTCATGAATCCTGCACCGGCACGACTATGGCCACCGCCATCAATCCCAAGTTTAATTAGTGCTGTTGGTACATCTTCGCCGTGCTCTCCTGAACGCAGAGAGATTTTTACTTTATCTGCAAGGATGGTATAGCACATGACAAAAGGTACGCCGTCCATGCCACCAACCAACTCACCAACTAAATTAGTGTGATCAGGAGTCACATTGACCATAGGGAAGGAATATCCCCCCGCATTGACATTCACCAAGCCGTTTTTAATGATTCCTGTCGCATTGCGTTTAGCAGTTTGATTGATCGAATTACCGATATTACGGAAGTCTGTCAGATTGCTCATAAAGTAGCTGTCATTGAGCAATTTGATCATATCCGGAATATTATCACCCATAATTGAATGTAGGCCTTTAACAATGTCGTAGGCATCAGGCAGCTCAAATTTGTAGAGATCGCCGTCCTCAATATACTGAACAAAAAGCGGAACGCTCTCGCCGTGGTGAAAGAAATCCCAAGTCAGACTTGCACCTGAATACTCAACACTGGCATGACAGAATACGGTTTCCATGTAGAGGGGTTTAAACAGGCTTTCTAAGGCAGATTTGTGGTGATCAAGAAAGATAACCTGATCAGCCTGTGCAATGATCTTGAACATTTCATCACTTGGGTATGAGAAGTCGGCAAGCATTACTACTTTACCAGTAAGATCATCGATACTATCAAAAAGACTTTGGCTATAACGGCCTTTGATCAGTTGAATGTCTTTACCTAGCTCATTAATAATGACAGCTGCCGAAGCTACACCATCCGGACATCCCCCATGGTATACAACCACAACATCACTTGGATCGCGGTTTTTTAGATTTTCTACTACGGTTTTGCGATCCTGATGAATTTTACATTCATCTTCATACTGTTAGCGGCAGTGTAAAAATGACCCCCTAATGGCATTTAAAAACTGACCCCCTTGGTTAATATAGCGGTCATTTTGGACTGCTCAACATGTTAACTTTGGAGCAAGCAGTGACAATCCAAATAC
>NZ_JACAXD010000032.1:23176-33617 GCF_013391485.1 Acinetobacter sp. SwsAc5 | reverse complement strand
GACAGCAACCAAAGCGATTGGTATTGATCTAGGCTTAAAAGATATTGCCACCTGTTCTGATGGCACTGTAATTTCAAATCCAAAATTCTATCGAAAATATGAGCAGACATTAGGTATTGCTCAGAGAGCCAGGAATAAGAAGCGTGTTCGTGCATTACACGCCAAGATTGCAAATAGTCGAAAAGATCATTTGCATAAAGCAAGCACCAAGCTTGTGAATGAAAATGCATTGATTATTGTAGGTGACTTGAGTGCTAAAAAATTAGTAAAAACCAAAATGGCAAAATCTGTTTTGGATACAGGATTTTCGGCACTAAAAACAATGCTCAAGTATAAATGCGAGAACGCAGGCGTATTGTTTGAAGAAGTCCAAGAAGCCTATACCACCCAAATCTGTTCGTGCTGCGGTGAGATCACCTCAAGTAGTCCAAAAGATACAAGGTAGGACAGATCTTGGAATAAGAGAATGGGAGTGCATGAGCTGTGGTACAGCTCATGATCGAGATATAAACTCAGCTCTAAACATTCTTGCGCTTGGGCATAAGCGTCTAGCTGTAGGAATCACCCTCTTTTAAGGGGGTGAGGATGTCAAGCACCAAACAACCTTCACCAAAAGGTTCGCTCAGGCTAACTTGAGGCAATTGTGCTGCAACACTTGCTGCAATTTGATGCAGTGATGACGGTGTTTGTGCCACTTATTTTCCCCTAAAAAGTTTATCCTGTGGATAACCACAGCTTTTTCCACAGAAAATGTGTATAACTTTGTTGGAATTTTAAACGTCCTTTGGCGAGTGCGTTGGTATTAAGATGAACAACTCACCATCACTTCTGGCACATCACTTGGTAAAGGTGCTAAATCTTCAGGTTTTTCCAATGCTGTTTGCTGAATATAGGGTTGGCTGAGCAAGTTAAATAAACGCTCAACTTCTGAAAAATCATCACGCTCTGCTTGCTCAATCGCCTTTTGTGCCATGTGATTGCGCAAAATATAGTGAGGGTTTACCTGTTGCATTGCAGCATCTAAAGCATCGGTATACTGATGTTCACGAATTTGTAAATACTGCGCCAAAAAGCTTTCCCACTGACGACGATCCAAACAATCATCCAGTATTTCAGTATATTGTTTATTTTGTAGGCGGATAAAGCTCTGGGTGTAATCCAGTTGCTCACTTTGCAAAATACGTAAGAAGTTGGTTGCGCAGTCAAAACTGTCTTTATGGAAGCTTGGCAGTCCCATTTTTTCACATAAACCGAGTTTATAATGCTCCAAAAAAGTGGGTTCAAAATGTTCTAAGCATGCTGCCAGTGCTTGTTTCCAGTGTTCTTTTTGATCAGGGCTTTGCTCAAGCGGAATTAAATTATTTAACCAGACCCATAAATTCCAGTGTGCCACGCTCGGTTGTTGTTGGTACGTATAACGTCCTTGATAGTCCGAATGATTGTTGATCCAGTTAGGACGAAAACGCTCCATAAAGCCATAAGGACCGAAATCGAGTGTTGAACCTGTGATATTTAAATTGTCGGTGTTCATCACGCCATGCGCAAAACCGACCAGTTGCCACTTTGCAATCATGACAGCGGTACGTTGAATGACTTTCGTAGCAAAAGCGAGTATTGGCTGTTCGGTTGCCAAGCATTCTGGGTAGTGCCATTCAATACACTTTTGCACAAATTCAGGCAGTAATTCAGGTTGATACTGATTGATCCATTCAAAATGTCCCAAACGAATATGACAGTCTGATGTGCGTAATAGCATTGCGCCAAGTTCTAATTTTTCACGTTGTACACCTTGAGTGGATGAGGTAAATCCAACGGCATTGCTTGATGGCACACCCAGCGCATTTAAAGCATGACCTGCTAAATATTCACGAATCACGGAACGTAATACTGCACGTCCATCGCCCATACGTGAATAAGGCGTTGCCCCCGCACCTTTTAAATGCAGGTCAATAGTACGTTGTTGTGTGTCCAAAACTTGCGCAATGAGTAAACCGCGTCCATCTCCCAATTGACCTGCCCACTGTCCAAATTGATGTCCTGCATAGACCATTGCCAAAGCAGGAAATTCTTTAAACGTGGTTTGTCCGCTGCAAATTTCAACCCATTGCTGTTGTTCTTCGGCTGTCCATTGTAGTTCTTTTGCCAATGCAGCATTAAAGTGTCCTGCTTTTGCACCTTTTAAAGGTAGAGGCTGCTGCATGTGATAAAGACGGGCGGGCAGGGTCGGATAACGCGGATTAAATTGCATGATGATGAAGCGCTTGGCACAAAGTGAGTTTCACTATAGCAAACTTAGACTTTAAAAACTGTAGCCTAACAATGCATAAAGCCCTGAACAGGTCAGGGCTTTCGCAGTGCATCAGAACAGAGGTTTATTCAGATACAGGATTCTTTTTTAGGTTGCGCATCAGCAAGTTCAAGGTTTCACGATGATGTGAAAGACGCTGTTCAACCAATTGGAATTCAACTTTTAATTTGTCATCCATTTGGTGGATTTTTTCAGCTACTGATGCTTTTTTCGCCTGAATTTCTTGCTCTTTTAACTTTGCCCAATCGTTCAGGGTTTGGGTAAAGGCATCATATTCTTGCGAAATACGGCTTTTAACTTGGCCAATGTCATCATTTACATTGTGTCCATAGACCGCCAAGTCTTGTTCTGCATATTTAAAACGCATCGCCAATTCTGCTTTTTTAATATTAAAGCTTGGAATACGACGCAAGTTTTTCGCTAGGCCTAACTTCGAGCATGTCCAAATTAACCATTTGGTTGGGTCATATTGCCACCATTTTACGCCATTACGATAATCATATTGGAAAATGTGGTGATAGTTATGATAGCCCTCGCCCCAAGTGGCAATTGCTAACCAGAAGTTATCACGCGCGGTGTTTTCGTCAGTATAGGGACGCGAACCCCACATGTGGCACAGCGAGTTAATAAAGAAGGTAACATGGTGGCTTAAAATCAGACGCATTAAACCGCCCAATAACAACACGCCCCACATATCGCCTACAGCCCAACCAATTGGCACTAAAATGCCAACGTGAACCGCAATCACAAGCGGAATATAGTATTTGTGTTGGAACATCACCAGTTTGTCATTTAACAAATCTGGCGCATTTTTAAAGTTTGGCTCTGCGGCAGGGTAGTCACGTAGCATCCAGCCCATGTGCGCAAACCAAAAACCATTATTAATTGAATATGGGTCTTTTTCGACATCATCAACATGGCGGTGATGGGTGCGGTGACCTGAACCCCAGAACAAAATACTGTTCTGAACGGCAAATGTTCCCATAATCATTAAAATGATTTTCAAGGGAAGGGTAGCTTCATAAGCACGGTGTGCCCATAAACGGTGATAACCTGCTGTAATACCCAAGCTACTTACGCCAAGTAATACAAACATGCTGATCCAAGCGGCTAAGCTAAAATCATGGTGATAGGCATACCAAGGAATCGCGATCACTGCAACAATAGGTAAGAAAACCAGTGCAAAGATGGCAATCCAGTTGATTGGGGCTTTGGGTAAGGGAGCATTCATCTCCAACAGCACTCCTAGAACCTTGGGAGGTATAAATGGACGCTTAATCCGTTATAACGCTATGACCGATCTATAGATTGAAATCATAGTATTAAATTTTTTAGGGATTAATTTTTTCGCATATTAGCATGAGCGTATTCACGATCACAGCATTATTGTACAGTTGTATTGTACTGGGTGGTAACAGAATATAATGGTATCTGCGAGATTTTACGGAAATATGATATACGGTAGCCAAACAAGCACGATAAATCATTTATTTATTCATCAATATGCTTAAGGTTACCGCTTACAAGTGTTGCATCATCAGTTTAGGATAATCGGTAATTAAACCCTGAATCCCTAAATCTTTAAGCTGTTTGGCGCGTTCAATCTGGTTGACTGTCCAAACGCTGATATTCAGTTTGGCCTGTTGTGTGGCTTGAATGAGCGCACCGGTTGCGAGTTCGTTCATCCAACCAATTTGGCAACAACCTAATTCTAAAGCCTGATCAATGGCTTGATATTGCAGATCATCTTCAACCAATAAACCGCGTTTAAAGCGTGATTTTTGTTGTTGCAAGGCCCAATGAATTTTTGTATCAAAACTGGTGATGATAGCGTTATGTTCAAAACCCTGTAAATGTTGCTCTAAACTTTGGGTAATTTTTTCAGCATCGGCATGTGAGTTGACTGCTTTAACTTCGACTTCAATATGATCAAAATTTTGAATAATGGTCATGGTTTGATTGAGTAGGGGTGTGGTTTCGACTTTATTCCAATCTGACCACATCACAGCATGATTGTAATGGTTTAAATCTTCCAGACTACATTCATACAGTGCTTTGTCTTGTCCTGTAGTGCGAATGAATTGATCATCATGCATCACTACCAAGGCATTGTCTTTGAGTTGACGGACATCAAACTCAACCGCTCGAATGCCAATATTTTGAATATATTCAAAACCACCGAGTGTGTTTTCAGGCGCTTCGCCACGCGCACCACGATGACCAATTATGCGCATAATGTGCCCATGAATTGAAAGTTTGCTTTCATTTTGCAAGTACGACGTGACAAAGAGATGACATCTCTTATTTTGGTCGGATGATGTGAAATTTCAAGCAGCATCCGACGTGATTTTTTAGATGCAAAATCAGGGCTTTATTTTAGTTTCCGATTCTAGAGTGTGATGTCAGTTACCAATACTGTCATTGATGTTCTTTTGCCATAACACTTCGCTGCCTCCTTCGGCACGTTGCAAGCTGCGAGATGCGACAAATAGCCAGTCAGACAGTCGATTCAGTAATTGCAAAGACGGTGCTTGAATATTTTGATCACGGTTATGTACGGTCATTAAGCTGCGTTCTGCACGACGGCATACAGCACGGGCCTGATGTGCATAACTGCATGCCAATGTGCCCGCAGGTAGAATGAACTCTTTGAGCATTGGTAAGTTTTCATTCATACGGTCAATGTCTTGCTCCAAGTATTCAATCGCCAGTGGTTGCACGAGATGGTAATTGGGGATACAGACTTCACCGCCTAAATCGAATAGCCAGTGCTGAATCAGGCTAAGCGATTTGTCCCAAGTGTTTTTGTCTTGAATGTTGCTATGTGTAATTTGTGAGCGCAATACGCCTATGCAGGCATTGAGTTCATCGACATCGCCCAGTGCATGAATGCGTAAGTCGTCTTTGGCGACACGTGAGCCATCGCCCAGTCCTGTTGTGCCTGAATCGCCTGTGCGGGTGTAGATTTTGCTTAAACGGTGGCCCATGATCGTTCCTTGTTTGAAAGTGAAAGTTGCGTTTACTTGGTTGTAAGAAATAAAAGCTGGCGCAATAAAAAAGGATAATGTCGGTCATTACATTATCCATAAACTGCGCTGTTTTAAAGTTTTTGTTGTTATGCGGGTTTTAGTAGCGGAAAGTTACACCAGCAGAAGCGAGGCGACCGCCGTTGATGTACCAACCATCACCAAAGTTATCTGCAATTTTGTATTCAACATCTCCGATATTTTGAATATTGCTAAAAACCTTAATATTCGGGTTAATATTCCAGTACATATTTAAATCAACTGTAGCATAACCAGGTACTTTAACTTTGTTTGCATGATCGGCATAAATGTCTGAACGTGCAATTACAGAAGCACTCACTCCATAAGAGGCATTTTCTAGACCGGTGGATAGAGTAAAGGTCTGTTTTGGTCGGTATGCAATATTATTGTTGGTTTTCTTATTTTTTGAATCTGCATAGGCATATTCAGTGGTTAAGAAGATATCTTGCTCTTTCCATTTAAAGCCAATTTCACCACCATTGACTTCAGATTTTTCTATATTGGCAAAGCTTGATTTGTTTTGCCCAAGATAGTTGGTAACAATAAGATTTTTAATGCGAGTGTGATAGGTAGAAAAATATGCTGTTAATTGGTTATTTATTTTTTGATCTACACCAATTTCATAGGCCATACTTTTTTCTGGTTTTAAATTGGGATTACCATAAGTTGGATAAGAACCCTCTACAAAATAATATAACTCTGTCAAAGATGGCGTTTTAAATGCAGAGCCAATATTTGCATAAATACTTGTGGCTGGTAAAATTTGATAGCGAATAGCGCCTTGTCCAACAGTATGTGTTCCAAACAATTCATTATCTTCGGTGCGAATGCCTACTTGTGTATTTAATTTTTCAGATTTATGTTGATGTTGTAAATAATAACCAACTGAATCTATATCCTGTTTTTCATTTTTTATAGATTTGCTTTCAAAGTTGGACTTTAGATAAGTGCTACCTAATAAAATACTTTGCTGCGGTGTTAATGACCATCGAAGATTTAAATCCCCTTCTTTGTTTTCTGTGTCAAAATGACCAGGTTCGCTGTCTAAGACATATTGATTATCTATAAAGTTAGAAAGTCTTGCAGAAAGTGTTAGGTTATCTTGAAGATCAAATTCAGTATTTACGTTGATTAAACGATTTTCAAAAAAACGTTTAGCTTTATTTTGACTAGTTGCCCAATCATAGAACTGGTTCGTTCCTTCATTTTGGCTAATAGCAATATTCGCTTTTATATTATCTTTATTATCGTATCCGACCTTTGCACTGTATCCTTTTTGATCATAACTCGCTTTTTGGCTTTTATTTTGATAGTCGAGAATTTTTGTTCCATCCGTTTCTAGACGTTGGCCTCTAATCTGTGCATAAAAATTATCCTGTACAAGATCACTACCAATAATAGTTTTATATGTTTTATTTTCTGCATAAATACCAGTAATAAATCCAGAATTTTGGGTTGGAGTTGTTGTTATCATTTGTACAACACCACCAATGGCATCAGTACCATATTGTACTGATGCTGGACCCTTTAGAATTTCAATTTGTTTTAGGTCAGAGGTATCGATAAATGTCGGGAAAAGAGCACTAAAGTGGTTTTGGCTATTTAAACGGGCACCATCTTTAAGAACAAGGGTATGGTTGGATTTTGTACCACGAATTGAAATTTCTGTAGTTTGTCCCATGCCACCATATTGTTTCATAAAAACACTAGGGTCTTTTTGTACTTCATCTGACAAATTTAGAATAGGATTACGCTCAATACTATTTTGATCAATTACATTAATCCGTGCAGGCACATCTTTAATATTTTGTTCACTACGTGAAGCAGTAACAACAAGCGTATCTAAAGCAGCATTCACCACACGCTGATCTTGAGATTCTGCAGCAAAAACTGAAGTTGAAAAACCCATTGCAAGCGCAATTGCGCCCACTAAAGCAGTAGGCTGAAAAAGAGTAGACATGACTTTGCTCCATACATTCACCCCACGTGAATGATTGAGTTAAGGGCACAACAAGCAGGTCTCCGGACTTCAATGTGCCAAGCATCTTCTAATTTATGATTGCTTCGCTATATATCCACCTTCCCATATTGTTCATACAGTGGTGTAAATCATAAGATTTAAATTGATATACGTTTCATGGTTACCGTTGCGGGGGCAGTGTTGGACTTTCACCAACTTCCCTAAAGCTCAAAGCTAGAACTCGTTGCATTTGCGCGAAGTATAAAGTCTGTATGCCATTTAAACAACGGAAATGCAGAATAATCCGCCTGAACTTCACTCAACCCCTTAAAATTGCATTACAATGATTCGCCCCAATATCTGATTTTGTTAGTGTGAACAGACAATTTAAAAGTCACGCACAGCAAGATCAGCAAAATGAAGATTGAAAATCAGGATTAGAGTCCAAAACGATGCGTACCCGTGCCAAAATTTGCGGAATCACGCGAATTCAAGATATAAACAGTGTTGTGCATGCGGGTGCAGATGCAATTGGTTTGGTGTTTTATCCTCCAAGTCCGCGCAATGTGAGCATTAAACAAGCACAAGGCTTGCTGCAACACATTCCCGCTTATGTGCAAGTGGTCGGTTTATTTGTCAATGCAACGGCAGATGAAATTGCCACTGTATTGAAACAAGTGCCTTTAGATATTTTGCAATTTCATGGCGATGAAACACCCTTGCAATGTCAGCAAATAGCACAGCAAGTTGGACGTCGATGGTACAAAGCCATTCAGGTCAAACCCGATTTAAATGTGTTGGATGCGATAAAAAGCTATCAACAAGCAGGTGCAAGCGCAGTATTATTAGACGCGTGGCATCCTGAACTCAAAGGTGGAACAGGACACAGTTTTGACTGGTCAAAATTCCCGAAACTCGATATTCCTTTAATTTTGGCGGGTGGTTTAAACCCTGAAAATATTGAAGATGCAATTCAGACGACTCAAGCCTATGCCGTTGATGTCAGTGGCGGAGTTGAGTCTGCAAAAGGTATTAAAGACCAACAACTCATAGAAAACTTCATGCAAGGAGTCCAACGTGGATCAGCAAAGTACAAATCACAATAACTCAGTGATTGACTATACCCAATTCCCAGATGCAAAAGGGCATTTTGGTATCCATGGCGGACGTTTTGTGTCAGAAACGCTGATGGCGGCTTTACAAGATTTAGAGAAATTGTATTTCCGCATGAAAGATGATCCGCAGTTTTTGGCAGAATTCGACCGCGATCTCGCCTACTATGTAGGTCGTCCTAGTCCTTTGTATTATGCTGAGCGATGGTCAAAAGAGTTGGGGGGGGCGCAAATTTACTTAAAACGTGAAGATTTGAACCATACTGGCTCACATAAAGTGAATAACACCATTGGTCAGGCACTGTTGGCAAAACTGTCTGGCAAAAAACGCATTATTGCCGAAACAGGTGCGGGTCAGCACGGTGTAGCAACCGCGACCATTGCCGCTCGTTTAGGCTTAGAATGTGTGGTGTTCATGGGTGCAGAAGACGTGAAACGTCAGGCTATGAATGTTTACCGTATGCGTTTGCTTGGTGCAACTGTTGTACCTGTAGAAAGTGGCTCAAAAACCTTAAAAGATGCCATGAACGAAGCCATGCGTGACTGGGTCACCAATGTTGATTCTACATATTACGTGATTGGTACGGTCGCTGGCCCACACCCATATCCACAATTGGTACGTGATTTCCAGTCGATTATTGGTCGTGAAGCGCGTCGCCAAATTCAAGAGCAGGCAGGTCGTTTACCTGATGCATTAGTAGCTTG
Source organism: Acinetobacter sp. SwsAc5 (assembly GCF_013391485.1). NCBI lineage: Bacteria > Pseudomonadati > Pseudomonadota > Gammaproteobacteria > Moraxellales > Moraxellaceae > Acinetobacter > Acinetobacter sp. SwsAc5. Next base: position 24,485 of record NZ_JACAXD010000032.1, on the reverse strand, counting down.
TGTAGGCGGTGGTTCTAATGCCATGGGCTTGTTCTATCCATTCTTGAACGATGCCGAAGTGAAAATGTACGGTGTCGAAGCTGCAGGTTTAGGCATTGAAACAGGCAAACACTCTGCACCATTGAATGCAGGACACGTGGGCGTATTACACGGTAACCGTACTTATTTAATGTCGGATGCACAAGGTCAGATCATTGAAACCCACTCTATTTCTGCAGGTCTGGATTATCCAGGTGTAGGGCCAGAGCACAGCTTCCTGAAAGATATGCACCGTGTCGATTACGTGCCAATCAATGACCAAGAAGCCTTGCAAGGTTTCCGTGATTTAACCCGTATCGAAGGGATTATTCCTGCTTTAGAAAGCTCGCATGCTATGGCTTATGTGAGCAAGCTTGCACCAACGATGGATAAAGACCAAATCATTATTGCGACTGTTTCAGGTCGTGGCGATAAAGACTTAATGACTGTTGCCCGCATTGATGGCGTGGAAATGGTGGATATGTAAATCGTAAACTGCTTGAAATAAAGTATGCTACATTTCAATTCAATCGTGCTGAAGCAATTCGGCACGATTTTTTATTTGGAGGATTGAAAAATTCTCGCTACTTTAAACAATCATGCTTAAAAATCATCAACTATAAAAGCCATCAAGCTTAGGATATTTGCGCAGGAGTCGGATATGCCCAGTTTATTTATCGTGATGTTAGGCGGACGTCATGCGCGAGCCAATACCGAAGTGCATGATGTGGTACTTGCGGTAGGCGATTCTTTAGAACAGACCTATCCGCAACTCAAGCAGGCTTGGTTTGCAGAACCGAAAGGTTTGCATATTGACGCATGGGCGCAAATTAATGGTGTTGAGTTTGAAGGTAAATCCTACTATTTAAAATTTACCGATGCGCAGCCGAATCAGGCAGAAAACCGACTGTATTTAATTAATTTAGGTGGATATGATCCGCGTGAGTTTGGCGAGTTACATCGTTATGTACTGGTGGTGGCGCAAAATCCAATGGTGGCAAAACAGCGTGGTAAAGCCTATTTTGCCCAGCACTGGCAAAAACAACATACCGATCGGGTCTTAGAGGTAGATGATTGTATTGCGATAGATCAGGTGCATGGTCGCTATGTGCAATTGGTTGAAGGCTCATTTTCAGGCAATCGTTGGGAAAATACCTATCTGACTTTGAATGCTGATGCTTAAATACCTTCAGAATATTGAGGGGAAGATATCTATTAATTTATATTTTGTATATTTAGTGAACGCTCAAGCCTTAAAATAGTAAAACAATCTATGCTTTTATAGTTTTTT
>NZ_JACAXD010000032.1:0-23166 GCF_013391485.1 Acinetobacter sp. SwsAc5 | reverse complement strand
TGCACAAAGATTTCATAACTATATGATTTTAAAAGTTTTGATTATTTTTTGATCCAAAATTAAATTTATTTAAATCAGATGCTTACATATTTATGCAACAAAGCCGTTTTTTGAACAAAATCATAAGCTGCGGGTTTTTTGTACATGCATTTGTAGGCATAATACGACCAAAGATGAATTGTTTTTAGACAATAGGGAATGTCTTCAATGGATTTAATTCAGGCGAATGGACAACCGCATTATGGACGTTTTAGTGAACTTCCCAAAAAAATTGATTATCAGGCTTATCAATATAAATCACCGTATGGTGAAGTATTGTCGGGTTGGCGTAAACGCTTAAAATATAAAAAGTTTAAATTTTGTAGTATTCAGCACGAACACTATACCGTTGGGCTTGCGATTGCCGATATTGCTTGGGCAGGGCACGGTTTTGTCTATATTTATAATCACATGACGGGCGAAGTGCAGGAATGGAATGCGATTAATTTTTTATCGCGTAATACGGTTTTAGATGAGCAACCGTTATTTAATCAAAGTTTTTTTGAAAAATCGCCATTTCAAATTGAAATTCAACATGCCAATGGTGTGCGTTATATCCGCGTGACCAAATATGGTGAAATTAAACTCAGTGCGCGGATATTTTGTGCAGGCACAGACCCGCTAAGTATGTGTAGCCCAACAGGTATTAATGGTTGGACTTACACCCAAAAACTGACCACACTCGGCTGTGAAGGCTATTTTGTTAATAAAACAGGACAAACCATTCAATTCCATGAACGCACCTTTGCTTCTTTAGATGATACCTGCGGTTTTTTACGCCCTGAAACAGCATGGTTTTGGTTGTCGTGCAACTTTTGGGATACCGAAGACCGTCGTGTAGGCTTGAATCTGGCTTCTGGTGTGAATGAAAGTTTTGGCAACGAAAACTGTTTGTGGATTAATGGCGTGCTGTATCCCTTAACAGATGTGTTGTTCCAACCTGAGGATGATGGCTCGTGGAGCATTCGCTCACTGGATCATCGTTTGAATTTAACTGTCAGCACAGGTTGGCGCCGTTATGAAAACCTGAATTTGCGTCTAGTCGGCAGTCAGTTCAGCCAATGGCAAGCTAAAATTAGTGGTACTATTCAACAAGACGATACCGAAATTATTTTGTTAAACGAATACGGCTTGCTTGAACAGCATTATGCCAAGTGGTAGGGCAAGTTTTTAACCAAGATTGTACGTCACCATTTGCAGATCATCATGTGACGTCATCTATCACTCACTTGAATCGCCATTGAGTTTTTACATAAACGGCAAAAAAAGGCGCATTATGCAATTTCACTATGCGTTCAGAATTGGCATGATACTGCGAAATATATCAAGGTGAGTTTCACATGGCACAAGGTCTTTTGGCGGGTAAGCGTTTTTTAATTGCTGGTATTGCAAGTAAATTATCTATCGCATTTGGTATTGCAGAAGCATTGCATCGTGAAGGTGCAGAATTAGCATTTACTTATCCGAATGAAAAACTCAAAAAACGTGTTGATGACTTCGCTGCACAATTTGGCTCAAGCATTGTATTGCCTTGCGATGTAGGCGTAGATGCTGAAATTGAGCAAGCTTTTGCTGACTTGGCAAAGCACTGGGATGGTTTAGATGGTTTGGTTCACTCGATTGGTTTTGCGCCTGCGCATACTTTAGATGGTGACTTTACCGATGTTACAGATCGTGATGGTTTCAAAGTTGCGCATGACATTAGTGCTTATAGCTTTATTGCGATGGCACGTGCTGCAAAACCATTATTACAAGCACGCCAAGGTTGCTTATTGACTTTGACTTATCAAGGTTCTGAGCGTGTGATGCCAAACTACAACGTCATGGGTATGGCGAAAGCATCTTTAGAAGCAGGTGTACGCTACTTGGCTTCAAGCTTGGGTGCTGACGGTATTCGCGTGAATGCAATTTCTGCAGGTCCGATTCGTACGCTTGCCGCATCGGGCATTAAATCATTCCGTAAAATGTTAGACCTGAATGAAAAAGTTGCACCTTTAAAACGTAACGTGACCATTGAAGATGTTGGTAATGCGGCATTATTCCTTTGCTCACCATGGGCGAATGGTATTACTGGTGAAATTCTGTATGTCGATGCAGGTTTTAACACGGTTGGTATGAGCGCAGAATTAATGCTAGATGCTGAATAAGCATTGCATCAAGCAGATAAAACCGAAGTTTAGGCTTCGGTTTTTTTATCGCTGCATTTTAAGTAAGAGGTATTTTGCAGATTGCTGTAATTTTATTTTCTTCTTTGACGCATCTGCTGCTATAAATAGATGGGTTGACAATATTTCAAAATAAAACTGGGTTTTAGGTCTTAAAAATGAATGCGGAACAATTGCAAAAAACGTTACATGCCAGTCAATATGCAGAACAAGTCTTGGCAAATCACGAAAGCCTGTTACAGCAGGATTATGCAATTGACCAATTTCTAAAACCGCTGAGCGCAGACTATATTCATCAATTGGTGATTTCGACTTTACAAGACATTCAAGATGAAACCTTGTGGATGAAAACCCTGCGAATTTTACGCGCGCGTTTAATGTTCCGCTGGATTTGGCAAGATGCCAACCAACTCACCGATGTGGTGACGTTGACGCAGGAACTTTCAGACTTTGCCGATATTTGTGTGCAAGTAGCCAAAGATTTTGCTCGGATTCCGTTGGTCGCCAAGCATGGCGAACCGATGGGGTATAACGGTAAAGTCCAAGACCTGATTGTGGTCGCCATGGGCAAACATGGCGCGCAGGAACTGAATTTATCCAGCGACATCGACCTGATTTTTGCCTTTGATGAACAAGGCGAAACCAATGGACGCAAGTGTATTGAAGTGCAGCAATTCTGCATTTTATGGGGACAAAAACTGATCTATCTATTAGATCATATCACCGCCGATGGTTTTGTTTTCCGCGTCGATATGCGTTTACGCCCGTGGGGCGATGGTTCTGCTTTGGCGATTAGCCATGTCGCACTGGAAAAATATTTAAGCCAGCATGGACGCGAATGGGAACGCTATGCTTGGATTAAGGCACGTATTATCACAGGTGGGCAAGAAGGTTATGAACTGCTGGAAATGACCCGACCTTTCGTATTCCGCAAATATGTCGATTACACCGCCTTTGAAGCCATGCGCGAAATGAAAGCCATGATTGAGCGCGAAGTGCAGCGTCGTAATATTGAAGACAATATTAAATTGGGCGCGGGCGGTATTCGTGAGGTTGAATTTATTGTGCAGGTTTTTCAGCTGATTTACGGTGGTTCAAAACTAGAATTACAAGACCGCCAGTGTTTGGTGAGTTTGCGCCATTTGGGCGAAGCTGAATTGCTAGAGCCACAAGCCGTACTGGATTTGGAAGATGCCTATTTATTCCTGCGTCGAGTAGAACATGCCATTCAAGCCTTGAATGATCAGCAAAGCCAAGCTTTACCGACTGAACCTGAGTTACGCGCACGCATTAGCGATACTTTGGGCTTTGCCGATTGGGACAGCTTTATGCAGACCCTAAATGAAAAGCGTGTCAAAGTCATTTATCAGTTTGAGCATTTAATTAAAGAAAATGAACCCGATTCTTTGCTGGAAAATTACAGTCAGCTAGAAAAACAGCTCGATGCGGTACTAGACGATCAAGCGAAAAATTTAGTGCATGAGTTCTGGTATGGACATGCCATTAAAAAACTCACCGCCAAAGCTTTACAGCGTTTAAAAACCTTTTGGCCACACTTGATTGAAGCAGTGTTGCAGTCAGAAAATCCACAAATGGCATTGATGCGTTTAATGCCACTGGTCGAATCTGTTCTGCGTCGTACCGTGTATTTGGTCATGCTGATTGAAAGCAAGGGGGCACTGCAACGCTTGGTAAAAATGGCCACAGTCAGCCCGTGGATTTGTGAAGAATTGACGCAATATCCTGTGTTGTTGGATGAATTTTTATCTATGGATTTTGAATTGCCAAAACGCAGCGATTTGGAAGATTCTTTGCGCCAACAATTGCTGCGCATTGAACTGGATGAAGTTGAAGACCTCATGCGGGTGCTACGTTTATTCAAAAAATCCAACGTATTAACAGTTGCGGCCAGCGATGTACTGGCAGAAAGTCACTTAATGAAAGTGTCAGATGCGTTAACCGATATTGCCGAAGTGACCGCAAATGCAGCCCTACAACTGGCCTATCAGATGATTGTCAAAAAACATGGTTATCCGCTAGACAGTGAAGGACAGCGCTGTGGTTTGGAGCATAACGCTTTTGCCATTATTGGTTATGGCAAAGTAGGTGGCATCGAACTTGGTTACGGCTCAGATTTAGACGTGGTTTTTATTCACAACATGGATGAACAAGCCGATACTGATGGCATTAAACCGATCAGTGGCTTTGAATTTGCTATGCGGGTGGCACGTAAATTTGTATCTTTAATGACCACGCAAACTTTAGATGGTCGAGTTTATGATGTCGATACCCGTTTACGTCCTTCGGGAGATGCGGGTTTACTGGTGACCAGTTTACGGGCCTTTGAGCAATATCAACTGAAAAGTGCGTGGCTGTGGGAGCATCAGGCTTTGGTTCGTGCACGCAGTATTGCAGGCGAACAATGTTTACGTGACAAGTTTGAAGTGTTGCGTTGTCAGATTCTAACCCAGCCGCGTGACGAAGCGTATGTCCGCAGCGAAGTGCTGAAAATGCGTCAAAAAATGAAAGATCATTTGGGTTCATCTAAAGAGCAAAAAAAAGATGGAATTTTTCATTTAAAACAGGATGCAGGTGGTATCGTTGATATCGAATTTATGGCACAGTATGCGGTATTAGCCTGGAGTGGGTCGAATCCTGATCTCGCCCATTATTCCGACAACGTAAGAATCCTTGAAGATGCCGCAAGAACAGGTTGCTTATCCAGCGACGATGCGACAGCATTGATTCAAGCTTATCTCCGTGAACGAGCCGAAAGCCACCGCTTAGCCCTTGCAAATCAATCCATGCAAGTCAATGCTGCGGACTGGTACGATACCCGTGAGGTCGTTTGCAAGTTATGGCAAAGATTAATTGATCCGACTGCAATGTCTGCGTTGGATTAAAATGACTATTGTATAAACATTTGGAGTGTGTGCCATGAATTTGGCTGATCGTGATGGTTTTATTTGGCAAGATGGACAATTGGTTGACTGGCGTGATGCAAAAATTCACGTCTTAACGCATACCTTACACTACAGTATGGGTGTGTTTGAGGGTGTCCGCGCTTATGAAACGCCAAACGGAACTGCGATTTTCCGTCTTCAGGACCATACTAAGCGTTTGTTAAACTCTGCAAAAATCTATCAAATGAAAGTACCATTTGATCAAGCAGCTTTAGAACAGGCGCAAATTGATGTGGTACGTGAAAACAAACTTTCATCGTGCTATTTACGTCCATTAATTTGGATTGGTTCTGAAAAACTGGGTATTGCTGCAACCAATAACACCATTCATGCTGCTGTTGCGGCTTGGGGTTGGGGTGCATACTTGGGTGAAGAAGCGATGGCTAAAGGTATTCGCGTTAAAACTTCATCGTTTACGCATCATCATCCAAACGTGACCATGTGTAAAGCTAAAGCTTCTGGTAACTACACTTTGTCTATTCTTGCACACCAAGAAGTAGCGCAAGCAGGCTATGACGAAGCGATGTTGATGGATCCACAAGGTTATGTATGCCAAGGTTCTGGCGAAAACGTATTCTTAATTAAAGATGGCGTTTTACATACACCAGACATCGCAGGCGGTGCTTTAGATGGTATTACGCGTCAAACGGTGATCACGATTGCTAAAGACTTGGGTTATGAAGTAGTTGAACGCCGTATTACGCGTGATGAATTCTACATTGCCGATGAAGCCTTCTTTACAGGTACAGCAGCAGAAGTTACCCCAATTCGTGAATACGATGACCGTGTAATTGGCTGTGGTTCACGTGGCCCAATTACCACTGAAATTCAAAAAACTTTCTTTGACGCAGTTCAAGGCAAGAATGACAAATATGCACATTGGTTGACTTACGTTAAATAAGTCACGCGTGTGTACCTGAGTCCATATTACAGGCTCAGGTATGATGACCCCATTTAGGCAGTGGCTTGAATGGGGTTTTATTTTGCCTGCTATTGCGTTATTGAACGGCTAAACATCTTTCGAGATTGGTTTCTCACGTTTCTGATATAGATGAATGATCAACTGTTTCTTCGTTGAGTTGGTGGTGTGCAAATTTGATCTTTTGGATAGATTCAGCCGCCCAAAACATGGCTTTTTTATAGCGAGAGGCAATCCCTGTAATTGGTGAGATTTGATGTTAAAAAACGCTCAGTCTGTTGAATGTGATAGGAGATAGTGAATTAAATACGTGAAAAGTGTAGTAAAAATTAGGCTAAAAACTGAATTTTGACCATTCTTTTAAAAATAAACCTACTTAAAATGTAACAAAAGTTAAAATAAAAATACAATGAAAATTAATTAAAAACAAAAACTTATTCTAGATGTAAATAAATATATATTTTTCATTATCCCTAAAATTTGGATCACAAATTTTAGGGAGTGAGCTGCTCCCTAGTTTTTTGTGATGTCATTTAAAACAGTACTTTAATCTCCTAATTTGCTGAAATTCAAAGTTTATTCAAAATTGTGTGAAATGGGGCGTATAGATAGATTTTTGTGAGAAATACCTAAAATGAAGAAACTTGCTAAGGATTGAGTTTCAATAATTCTAACGATATCTCAAGCGAGTGAATGATTAAAAAATGTTTTTTTATAAGAGTTATGGAGAAATGACATGTCTAAATTTATTAAAACAGCTGCAGCTGTGGTGGTTTTCGGCGCTTTTTCAACGGTAACAATGGCAAGTGGTGGCGGCAATCACGGTCCTAAACCAGACCCTAAGCCAACCCCAGTATGTAACGAAGGGCCGTGCACAGGAAGTATTCCAATTCAAGTTACTGTACCTAAGCGTTGTGAGCTGAAAGTACTAACATCAAGTATCTCATTAAAAGATGGTGCGGAAACTTCAGGTCAATTTATGGTTGGAGCGAATGCAAATTACAATCTACTGGTAAATACCGACAACCGTTTGGGGGATAAATCAACAAAATCTAAAGCAAAATTAGGTGTTGGTAATAATGCACCTGCAGTGGGTCTCACAGTTGAAACCAAGCGTGCGGGCTCACCGTCTATTATTCTGTTAAATGATAAGCAAACCAATATTGCGCCAGGCAGCAATGGTTGGAACACTTACAATGTCTTTGTTAAAAGTGACAGCGTAGGTATTTCTAAACCAGCGGGTACTTATACCGATAATTACAGCATTGAAGTTTCATTCTAATACGTTTGAACTCAATCTGAATGAGTTGGCTTTGCCGATGGGTGGAGTCAACTTTTTAGTCTAAATAAATACAAAATAAGACATTGCTGGGGGAAGCATGAAACGATTATTGAAATATATGCTGATTGCAAGTTGCTTATGTGTAGAAGCTGTTTATGCAAACATGGTGATTTCACCTACACAAATGTATTTGGGCGATAAAGCACGACAACGCAGTGCAACGGTTGTGATGGAAGCCACTGATCTTACCGAACCGAAAAGCTTTGAAATGTTTGCCTATAAATGGTCGCAAAATGCTCAGGGTGAAGATGTACTAGAGCCAGATCAAGACCTTTTAATTAATCCAAAAAACTTTGTTTTACAACCTAATACACAACAAATTATTCGTGTAGGTTTTAGCCGACCACTTTTGAAGGAAGAAATGGCGCAAGAAAAAACTTGGCGCATTGTTTTTAAAGAAATTGCTCCTGTAGTGGAAGAAGACGCCTTACAATTTTTATTCACAATTTCTGTTCCTTTATTTGTGGGTAAGCAAGAAGCCATTCAGGTAACAGCAACCCCGCGTTATCAAAATGATCATTTATTTTTAGAGATAGAAAATCATGCTGCATCGCATGTGCAAATTTCTTCAATCAGTATTTTAAATCAACAAAAACAACCTGTCGCAACTACTCGTGAAATGAAATATTTGTTGAATCAACAAAAGCACAGCTTTGATATGGGGCAAATCAAACTCAGTGATTTGAAAAATTACATACTCAAACTTGAAACAGATAAAAGTGAGCAAGCCATTGAGTTGAAAATGAAGGGCTAAATCATGCATAGAACTCGACTGTTTTTTGCGCTGCAAAGTGTCCTGTGGGGGATACCATTACAAGCCGCTGCTGCTCAGCCTGAAATGGTATTAAATAGTGTCTGGCTAAATGGCGTAGATCGTGTCGTTGAAAGTCTAGTATTGCAGCAGGACGGGCAACGTTATATGGAATGTGAAGTCTTGCAACAATTGGGTTTGCTGCAAGAGCGCTTACAAAAACACAGCGCACAAACTCAGTTCTGTTCTGTAAGCACCAATGAAATTCAGTCCGTGCAAGACGCTGCGCTGCAAGCCATAAAACTAACTGTACCAGCCAGCTATTTTATTGATGCACAATTTACCCAAACGCATGCGATTCCCTCAAAAGCGGACTTGGGTGGCTTTTTAAATTATGATGTGCTGTATGCACGTTATGATAATTACAATGAAATAAATGGCTTGACGGAGCTTGGTGTTTTTAAAGATTACTGGATTTTTAAAAATGCCATGATGTATCGCAAAGAGGTAGAACAAGATCAAGATAAGCTACTGCGTTTGAATACCAGTTTTGAAATAGAGTTTCCATCACGTTATCAGCGTTTAACCTTGGGTGATAACACCAGCGTTTATAATCCATTATTAGATACATTTAGATTTGGCGGTGTATCTTTTGGTTCCAATTTTAGTAGTTATCCAGATTTTATTTATTGGAATGTACCCACCTTAAGAGGCAGTGCTGTACTGCCATCCACCGTCGATTTATACATTAATGGCATCAATTTATATCAACAACAGGTTACGCCTGGACACTATAGCTTAAATACAGGTGCCAATATTCAGCAGTCGGGTGAGGCACAGGTGGTGGTGGAAGATGTATTGGGTAATCGTACCGTACAATCCTTTCCTGTCTATGTCACCACGCAATTACTCAAACCTGGGTTAAATGAATATAACTTTTCTGCAGGCAAGCTGCGTTATGACTATGACTACGTATCGGATGATTATCGTGAGTTTTTTGGCAACTTATATTTCAGACGCGGGATTACCGACAGCACGACCTTAGGCACTAATTTAAATTATAGCAAGGATGTGCAAAATGTTGGTTTGTTATGGACACAAGCTATCAACAAATATGCCTTGTTAGATACGCATGCAGCTTCTAGTCACAGTGATTGGGGCGATGGCTATACCTTTGGCGCTTCGCTAAGCCGAAGTGGAAGTAGGATTGCGCTTGGTGCAAGTCATAAATACTACAGTCCTGAATATCGCGGTTTGGGATATAGCAATACGACGCAAACAGTGGAATACGACAATTTAGCTTATGTCAGTATTTTCAATATTCCTTTAATCAATACCTTAAATGTGAACTATCTAGAGCGCCGTTATCATCCCAATGCAAATAATAGTTTTACAGATAGCCAAATGCTTACAGTCGGTTTTTCTCGTATGTTGGGACGTCAAACCTCAATGTCGTTTTCTTATTATAAAGACTTGAAAATGCAGGATAGCGACGGAGCCTATTTAACGCTGAATTATCAATTTGACCAACGCCGCAGTGCGCAGCTTTCACATAATTTTGAAGAACAAACCCAGTTACGTTATGCGCAAAGCAGCCTAACTCAAAATGGTGTGGATTACACGCTTGCTGTGCGCCATCAGCAAGCTGAAGGGGATATTGGTGTAAATGCTTATACCGCCCTGAAAATGCCGATGGGTAATTTATATTTAAGCCACGATGAAAGCGAGCGCTTTAGCTACAGTCAAGCCAATTATCAGGGTGCATTAGTGTGGTTAGACCGTAAATGGGCCATGACCAAATATGTAGACAATGCTTTTGCTTTGGTGAATGTTGGTGATATTCCAAATGTGGAAGTACTGCGTGCGTTAAGGCCTGTTGGTAAAACCAATCAACACGGCTATGCGTTTGTGCATGACATTGTCCCTTACGTCAATTACGACGTGTCTTTTGATCAGGACCAGTTAGATCTGTATGACAGTTTTGAATATTCAAGCCAAAAAGTGATTGGCATGAATCAACGCGGCTATAAAGTGAATTTCCCTGTTCAGCGTACAGGATTGATCATATTGCGTTTACTCACGCCCGATCAGCAGACCTTTGTGCAGGGCAGTGAAGTGTATTTAAGTGATGATACAACTGAATTTGTACCTGTGGGCAGCGATGGAAAAGTACATTTATATGGTGTGAAAGCAGGCAGTTATACGCTGAAAGTCAAAACCAAAGGTGGAAAAATTTGCCATAGTTCACTTGACGTCCCTCAAGTTAAAGCAGGCACTGTTCCACAAACCAGACAGTTAGATTTGATTTGTCAGTAAGTATATCAGCAGGATGATTGAGGATGAGAACATGAAAAGATTAGGGATGGTAAAAAAATTAAGTCTAGTGCTGTGTGGATGCTGGATTTGTTTTCCTGCACAGGCTTGCACCATTGGTTCAGTCAGTGAATCTTTATTGCAAATGAGTTCACAATACCGTAGCCAGACCGCAACCAGTTTTAATGTGCGCTGTGACCGTGGTTATAGCATTCAGTTCAACAGTCGTAATTTACGTGACAAACATGGCAGCAGCTTTGTGAATAATGGTTCACACCGTTTACGCACCAGTATGAGTATTATGGGAGCAAAAACAAATTTGTGGAACACGCCCATCGCAGGGCATGTTTCTACGACAGGACATAAATACAGTGTCGCGGTACGCTTGGATGAACAACCGAGTTTGACAACGCCAGCAGGGCGTTATACCGATGAGTTGTATATTAATTTACTTTTTTAGAGGGCTTAGATGTGCGGCAGTTCCAGACAAAATGCGCCGCGGATCAGGTGTTCAGCAAACAAGATATTCAGCAGGCAGGTAGACAATATCTGCTTTTTTTATCTATTTTTTGCTGAATGACAGCAAAGGATATACATAAAACTAGGTATGAGTGGTCATCTAGTTGTTTAAAAAATGACAAATGTGTCACCAAAGCATCATATTACTGCAATGCTGCTGCTCTATGCTAGCAAGCATAAAATAAGAATTGAGCATAAGGCGATGAGCAATGTATTGGCAAAGCAGAGTAGTAAGTTAGAGCGTTACAGCGATGCGTTTAAATTTTATTTCAAACAAGATCAAAAACAAAAAAGCAGCCAGCCTACCTCTGAACTCTCAGACCTTGTCCGCCCACGTTTAAAAATTGCCCTTGTAACAGAAACTTGGCCACCTGAAATTAATGGTGTGGCACGTTCACTGTTGCAGCTTTGCAAAGGATTGCAGGAACTTGGACACAAAATTTTATTGATTCGCCCTGAACAAAAACAAGCCTGCACTCAATTCCAACCGTATCAAGAATGTCTGGTAAAAGCACAAGCCATTCCTAAATATCATAATTTGCAATTTGGCTGGCCACAGTGGTCTAAGCTTTCTCAGGCTTTAGATGAGTTTCAACCCGATGTGGTGCATATCGTCACTGAAGGCCCTTTAGGACTTGCCAGTTTACATATTGCAAAATCAAAACATATTCCAGTGTCGAGTGGTTTTCACTCTGCATTTCAAGATTTTAGCCGTTTTTTCGATTTGGCGTTTTTGCTCAAACCCATTCAGCACTACTTAAAATGGTTTCATAACAATACCTCGCTGACGTGTGTGCCAAGTAGCCACACCGAAAAATCATTGCGTCAGTTTGGCGTGCAAGGGCCTTTAGTGGTGGTTGGGCGTGGTGTCGATGTTGAATATTTTTCCCCGGATTTTCGTTCGACCCAACTGCGAGCAAGTTGGGGTGCCAGTGAAAACACGCGGGTGATGTTGTATGTCGGGCGTTTATCACCTGAAAAAGAAGTCAATCTTATTATTGATGCCTATCAGCGTATGCCAAAAAATACCGAACAGCCTGTGAAATTGGTGATTGTTGGAGATGGCCCAGACCGTGAGCGTTTAGAAGCCATGAACACTCAGGGAGATATTGTTTTTACAGGTAGTTTAAGTGGCACAGCACTTGCACAAGCCTATGCCAGTGCCGATGTGTTTGCTTTTGCCAGTCAGGTCGAAACCTTTGGCAATGTCGTGTTAGAAGCCATGGCCAGTGGCTTGCCTGTCATTGCTTATGACTATGCCTGTGCACGTTTACATCTCAAACCGAATGAAACAGGCTGGTTGAGTTCACTTGGTCAGCCAGAAGATTTGGTCGGTCATATCCACCGACTTCCCGATCTTACAACCCTTAGACAGATGGGCGAACACGCCCGCAAAGCGACTTTAAATATTGGCTGGCAGTATCCAGTCCAACAATTTGAGCAGGCGTTATATCTGGTGGCGAAGGAGCTACACATGCCATCTTAGCTATACGCCAAAGAGGAGAGAACTGATGAAGTTTAAAAATGCAAAAATAAGAATGCTGGATCTCGACTTAAAAGGCTGTTTGTATCTTAACCATTTTTCCCACTCTCAGCGGGTGGCACAATTTTTTAAAGTTATTAGCCGTTTGGGCGATGGTGTGTTCTGGTATGTCATGCTCGCAAGTGCATGGATGATGCAGGGCATTGGTTATAGTTTACAAATTATTTATCTGTTGTTAGGCGGATCTGTCGGCACAGGTATTTATAAATATTTAAAACAAAAAACCGTCCGTCCACGTCCGTATCAGGTACACCAAGTGATCCGTTTGGGTGAACGTCCCTTAGATCATTTTAGCTTCCCATCAGGTCACACTTTGCATGCAGTCATGACCACAACGGTTTTGGGTTATATCCAGCCAGTATTGTTGATGTTGATGTTGCCCTTTACGATTTTGGTGGCCGTTTCCCGTATGATTTTAGGCTTGCACTATCCGAGTGATGTGGCAGTCGGGGCGATGATTGGCGGTTCAGTGGCGAGTGCGATTATTTTGGCTGCACCTTATGTAAATATTGTTTTATAAGTCTGGATAAAACCAAATCGAAAATTCAGTGCAGTAATGGCAGGCAGCCCATGCGAAATTTGTTAAAGTAGTCGCTGTCTTGACTAGAATAGGGAATACACATGGGTTTACGTTGGACCGACAGCATCGACATTGCCATTGAGTTATATGAGGCGCATCCCGATGTCGATCCGCAATGGATTCGTTTTACCGATTTGCACGCTTGGGTCTGTGCTTTGCCAGAGTTTCAAGATGATCCCGAAAAATCGACTGAAGGCATCTTAGAAGCCATTCAAATGGCGTGGATTGACGAAGCACGTTAATCTAGCGGTGTGAAGCAAGATTGATTTGCCGATCAAGGTCCTGCACAATGCGCTTCATATCGAAAAAAGCAATTTTTTTACACATCAAAAGCAGAAAATAGCCCATTATTCGGTATAATGCGGCAAAATTTTCGCGTCAACATTGACTTAAGGAGCCAATCATGGCTATTGAACGTACTTTATCTATCGTAAAACCAGATGCTGTTGCTAAAAACCACATCGGTGACATCTTTGCTCGTTTCGAAAAAGCTGGTCTTAAAATCGTTGCGACTAAAATGAAACACCTTTCTCAAGCTGAAGCTGAAGGCTTCTACGCTGAGCACAAAGAACGTGGTTTCTTTGGTGACCTAGTTGCGTTCATGACTTCTGGTCCAGTCGTTGTTTCAGTTCTTGAAGGTGAAAACGCAGTTCTTGCTCACCGTGAAATTTTAGGTGCAACAAACCCTAAAGAAGCTGCACCTGGTACAATCCGTGCAGATTTCGCTGTAAGCATCGATGAAAACGCTGCTCACGGTTCAGACTCAGTTGCATCTGCAGAGCGTGAAGTAAACTACTTCTTTGCTCAAACTGAAGTTTGCCCACGTACTCGTTAATACGCAGTATTCAAACCAGATAAGTGTTATTATGCTTATCTGGTTTTTTATTCTCCGATTTTTATTTTCTGAATAAACCTTTGCTCACCTCTTGAGCTTCTCCTTTCATCTTTAGACATGGTTTAGGTATACACACATGAGTACAGAAGTCCTCGCTGCATCTGCAACAGATGTTCAGCAAGCATCTGCGGCCGCTCCTGCACAGTCTGCGACTGCAGAGAAAGTGAATCTCCTTGGCATGTCACGTCCACAAATGGAAAAATTCTTTGAAGATTTAGGCGAGAAGAAATTCCGTGCAGGGCAGGTGATGAAATGGATTCACCAGTTTTTTGTCACAGATTTTGCCGAAATGACCAATATTTCAGGCAAGTTACGTGAAAAACTGGAAAAGATTTGTGAAATTAAAGCGCCTGAAGTGGTGCATAAAAATTATTCTAAAGACGGTACGCGTAAGTGGGTATTCCGTGTCGGTGATGGTGAAGGCTCATTGGTCGAAACCGTTCTGATTCCTGCCGAAGACAAAACTGGCTCACGTAAAACCCTGTGTATTTCATCGCAAGTAGGTTGTGCACTGGACTGTTCATTTTGTTCTACGGGTAAACAAGGTTTTCAGCGTGACCTAACCCAAGCCGAAATTATTGGTCAGTTGTGGATGGCAAACTATTCCTATATGGAAGATGTGCCTGTGATTGAACGTGAGCGTTCTGTGACCAACGTGGTGATGATGGGTATGGGCGAACCGTTGTTGAATTACGATGCCGTCTTGAACGCCATGCGCATTATGCTAGATGACTTTGCTTATGGCATGTCTAAGCGTCGTGTGACTTTATCGACTTCGGGTGTTGTACCTAAAATTGACCAATTGGCACAAGATATTGATGTGGCTTTGGCAATTTCTTTGCACGCCACCAATAACGAACTGCGTGATGAACTTGTTCCAATCAATAAAAAATATCCATTGGAACAATTAATCGCAGCTTGTCAGCGTTATATTGGCAAAGATGGCAACGAAAGTGCGCGTAAACACGTGACCATTGAATATGTCATGTTAGATGGTGTAAATGACCATCCTGAACATGCGCAGCAAATGATTAAGCTACTCAAGAACCTGCCAAGCAAGATTAATTTGATTCCATTTAACCCATTTCCGCACGCGCCGTATGGACGTTCAAGCCGAAATCGAATTATTTCTTTCCAAAAAACTTTGTCTGATGCAGGTTTTGTGTGTACGATTCGTCAGACACGTGGTGATGATATTGATGCTGCGTGTGGGCAATTGGTCGGACAAGTGGCAGACCGCACCCGCCGTGCCGAACAGTGGAAAAAGAAAGTTGCAGCGCAAAATGAAATCATACGCTCGCAAGGATAATGACTTTTATAGATAAGTAACTTGCATCGAACGAAGACGCAAAGGGGATGTCCATTGAATAAGCCTGTATTTAAAATCGCACAAATTACAACTGTTTGTATTTCGGCAATTTTTGCTGCAGCTTGTCAAACCACAGCTCCAACCTTAGGGCAAAAAGACCCTGAAAAAGCGGTGCAAGTACGTACGCAGTTGGCAGCAGAATACTTAAAAAATGGCGATTTAGACTCAGCCAAACGCGCACTTGATCAAGCTTTGGAAAGTGATTCACGTGATTCCACCGCTAATATGATGATGGGCGTGTTGCTGCAACAAGAAGGCAGCAAGCTGAATTTAGAAAAAGCCGATGCGTATTTTAAGCGTGCCATTGCCGCTGACCCAAAAAATGCACAAGCGCGTAACAACTATGGTACGTATTTATATCAAGTAGAACGCTATAATGATGCGATTGAGCAGCTCAGTATTGCAGGTGCAACACTGGGTTATGATCAACGCTTTAGAGCATTGGAAAATGTAGGTCGTATTTACTTGAAATTAGGCGATATAGAGAATGCCGAAAAGTCATTCAAACAAGCCTTGCAAGCCAATCGCGATTCTTATGTTTCAATGTTAGAGTTGTCGGAAATTTTATATTTAAGACAACAATTTGCACCCGCGCGACAATTGTATGAACAATTTGTACGTGCTGTGGGGCAAAAAAATCAGGGTGCGCGTGCCTTATGGATTGGGATTCGTTTAGCACGTGCCAATGGCGATCAATTGGGAACTCAGGTTTTAGTGAACCAGCTGCGTGCATTATTTCCCAATAGCCAAGAATACCAACGTTATTTGCAATTACAGTACAGTACTGAGGCCGTATGGAAGTAAATCCTAATTCACCGCAACCCACACAGGGGACAACGCCTGTACCCCATGCATTAGGAAATGTTCAACGTCCAGGTGAGTACCTTCGTCAAATTCGCGTCAATCAAAAACGCGAACTGGATGATGTTTCAAAAGATTTGAAAATTCCATTAAAAACGCTGATGGCGCTAGAGCAAGACGAATATACCGCTTTGCCTGAAGCGACCTTTATTAAAGGTTATTATCGTACCTATGCCAAATATTTACAGGTCGATGCTTCAGCCATTATTCAGCGTTTTGATGAAATTTATGCCAACGATACAGGGTTGTTGCCAAATCACGCCTTGAACAATTCACCCATCAAAATTATGGGAAAACTGCCAGGCTCTAACCGCGATCGCAATAAAAAGTGGCTCACACGTATCGCTGTGATTGTGGCGGTATTGCTGTTGTTGTGGGCATTGGTCGCGCTAATTCAAAACTGGATGTCGTCTGGTCAAGAGGGTGCAGAACCTGAAATTACAATACTGCAATCCGATGTGCAAATCATTTCTGACAATGCGACAGGCAGCACGCCTGCACTTGCTTCGGGCGATCAGCTGAATTTGCAATTTGCTCGTCCAACTTCAGTGCATATTGTTGACTCTGCTGGCAATGTTTTAGCGACAGGACGTCAAGCCTCTACTTTAAATTTACAAGGCGAAGCCCCATTTCAAATTCGCTTAGATGATGCGACTGCTGTGTCATTAAGTTTGAACAATGAGTCGATTTCATTATCGCCATATACTGTGAACGGAAAAGCAGAATTCCGTTTATCTCGATAATGCAGCAAGGTAGAGCGATATCATGATTGTGAATCCAATTCAACGCCGTCCGACCCGTAAAATTCGTGTGGGTTCTGTCTATGTGGGTGGTGATGCGCCCATTAGCATCCAAAGTATGACCAATACGGAAACCTGCGATGTTGCTGCAACCGTGGCGCAAATTCAGCGTTGTGTAGATGCGGGTGTAGACATCATGCGTGTTTCTGTACCGACCATGGAAGCCGCAGCTGCATTTGGTGAAATTCGTAAGCAAGTATCTGTGCCGTTGGTGGCAGACATTCACTTTGACTATAAAATTGCATTGGCAGTTGCCGATGCAGGTGCAGACTGTTTGCGGATTAACCCAGGTAATATTGGTTCGGAAGCCAAGATTCGTGAAGTGGTGGCTGCTGCCAAACATCATGATATTTCTATGCGAATTGGTGTGAATGCAGGATCGCTGGAAAAAGATATTCAGAAAAAATATGGCGAGCCGACAGGTGCAGCATTGCTGGAATCTGCCATGCGTCATATTGATATTTTAGACCGTTTAGATTTTCAGGAATTTAAAGTTTCAGTCAAAGCATCGAATGTTTTTTTAACCATGGATGCTTATCGTTTGTTATCACAACAAATTGATAATCCATTACATTTAGGCGTAACTGAAGCAGGTATTTACCGTACAGGCACCGTAAAATCTGCAATTGCCTTGGGCGGTCTGCTCATGGAAGGTATTGGCGATACTATGCGTATTTCGCTTGCGGCAGAACCTGAAGATGAAGTCAAAATCGGTTTTGATATTCTAAAATCTTTAGGTTTACGCTCTAACGGGATTAACTTTATTGCCTGCCCAAGCTGTTCACGTCAGGAATTTAACGTCATTTCTGTAATGCAGGCATTGGAGGAGCGTTTAGAAGATATTCGTACTCCAATGGATGTATCGGTCATTGGTTGTAAAGTGAATGGCCCGGGCGAAGCTAAAGAAGCTGATATTGGTGTGGTGGGCGCAAGTCCGCGTTCATTGGTTTATCGTAATGGTGAAAAGAGCCATTTAATTGATACCAACCAACTTGTTGATGAAATCGAAAGCATGGTTCGTCAACGTGTGACAGAGCTTGAAGAAGCTAAATCTAAAGAGATTATTCGTACAAATTTTTCTGAGTAAGACATGAGTTCAATTGTTGCAATCAAAGGTTTTAATGACATTCTTCCAACGCAAACACCTGCGTGGAGACGTCTAGAGCAACATTTAGCATCTTTAATGGATGCTTATGGTTATCAACAAATTCGTTTGCCAATGGTTGAGCAAACCAATTTGTTTAAGCGTTCAATTGGTGATGCGACCGATATTGTTGAAAAAGAAATGTACACATTCTTAGACAAGGGTAATCCGCCTGAGTCTTTGACTTTGCGTCCTGAAGGAACTGCAGGTTGTGTACGTGCCATGTTAGAGCACAATTTGCTACGTGGTGCGATACCGCGCGTGTGGTATATCGGCCCAATGTTTCGTTATGAAAAACCGCAAAAAGGTCGTTATCGTCAATTCCATCAATTTGGTGTGGAAACTTTTGGCGTTGCAACACCCGATATGGATGCCGAACTTATTTTAATGACTGCGCGTTTATGGAAACGTATGGGCGTTGCCGATAAAGTCCGCTTAGAGTTGAATACCTTAGGTGAGTCGGATGAGCGTGCAGCGTATCGTGCTGCTTTGGTTGAGTTTTTGGAAGCACACAAAGCCGATTTAGACGAAGATTCACAGCGTCGTTTAAGTACTAACCCACTGCGTATTTTGGACTCGAAAGATGCTAAAACGCAAAGCATCCTAGAAAATGCTCCAAAATTGCATGATTTTATGGGTGAAGATACGCTGAATCACTTTGCCCAATTACAGCAGTATTTAACCGATGCAGGCATTGAGTTTGTGATTAATCAAAAACTGGTACGTGGTTTAGATTATTACAATAAAACCGTTTTTGAATGGACAACCACGCATTTAGGTTCGCAAGGCACAGTTTGTGCAGGCGGGCGCTATGATGGTTTGGTTGGGCAGTTGAAGGGTAAGGCAGATCAGTCCGTACCTGCCGTGGGCTTCGCCATGGGCATTGAGCGTTTATTGTTGTTGCTTGAGCAAGTCGAAGACAATACGCCTGTACGTGATTGTGAAGTATTCTTGTTGGCAGATCCAACAACTCAAGGCAAGGCGTTGGTTTTAGCTGAGCAAATTCGTGACCAATTCGAACAAGCGGGCAGCCAGATTCGCTTAAAAGTTGGTTCACAAGGCTCAATGAAAAGCCAAATGAAAAAAGCCGATCAATCAGGTGCAATCTATGCCTTGATTTTTGGTGAGCGCGAAGCGGAAGCACAGCAATTGGCAGTGAAAACCTTGGCAACTGCTGAGCAAACGACTGTTGCAGTGACCAAAATTGTGCCTTTCATCATTGAAAAATTTTCTTCACAATAAGCCAAATAACATAAGGAAAAGGGTAATCCAATGAGCGCATTGAGTGACGACGAACAACTTGATAGTTTAAAATCGTTTGCGAAAAAATATGGTTCAGCCATGATTAGCGGGATTTTAATTGCGTTGATTGCCTTTTTCGGATGGCAATATTGGCAGAAAAAAACCTTGGCAGAGCAGCAAATGAATACTGCTAAAGTGCAACAACTGATGGATGATGCACGTACAGCAGAAGGCAATCCAGATGCCTTCAGTCAATTGTCTGCAACTGCCGATAAAATTGTGAAAGAAGCCCCTGATTCTGCGCAAGCTATTCAAACTCAATTCTTAATGGCTAAACTCGCTTACGATCAGCAAGATTTTGCTGCCGCAGAAAAAGCCTTAAAGAAAGTTGAAAACTCTAAAGTAAAAGACCAAGGCTTAGTGCAATTGGTTAAGTTGCGTTTGGCTTATGCACAGTTGGCGCAAAAGAAATACGATGAAGCTATTCAAAGTTTGGCCGCGGTGACTGATCCTGCATTTAAAGCGACTGCAGATGAAGCGCGTGGCGATGTTTATGTCGCGAAAAATGACCGTGAAAATGCCAAAAAAGCCTATCAAAGTGCATGGGATACTTTGGTGGAACGTAAACAAGAACGTCAAATTTTACAAATAAAACTCGAAAGTGTTGGTGTTTTGGTGGATGATCCTGAAATTGAACGCCCAGTATTAGAAACACAAGTGGATGAGAGCTAATGAATAGAAAGTATAAAATACCGTTTGCACTGACCGTTTTAACCCTCGCTTTAGTGGGGTGTTCTACCAATAAAATTAAAGTTGCAGAAGTTAAGCCAAATCCACTGCCAAAACTTGAGCAAGCACAAAGTCTAGTTCCTGTATTTTCACAAAGTGTTGCATCGACTACATCAGCCGATCCACTACGCCTGCAATTAGATGCCGAAAACGGAGTAGTTTATACTGTTGATCCTAAAGGTGAGATGGCTGCCTATCAAGGCAAGCAGCGTCTTTGGCAAAAACAAGTGTCTAAGCAAGGCTTAACGGCAGGTGTCAATGCTGCTGAAGGCATTGTGGTTGCAGGAAACAGTAAAGGTCAATTGTTTGCTTTAGATCAGCAAACGGGTGAGCAAAAGTGGGT
This sequence comes from Acinetobacter sp. SwsAc5, assembly GCF_013391485.1. Lineage (NCBI taxonomy): Bacteria > Pseudomonadati > Pseudomonadota > Gammaproteobacteria > Moraxellales > Moraxellaceae > Acinetobacter > Acinetobacter sp. SwsAc5. The sequence continues at coordinate 2,589 of NZ_JACAXD010000032.1, read as the reverse complement.
TGCACAGTTAACAGGTGCAATTCTTGCGCCATCGTTAATTCAGGCAGGCCGTGTGGTGACTGTAAGTAATGACGGCACGGTATATGCACACAATGCCGAAACAGGTCAATTGGTTTGGACTTACAACTTGCCAAACGTGCAATTTAGCTTACGTGGTATGGCGGCACCTGTTGCGCTCGATTCACGTACTGTGCTAATTGCTTCTGCAAATGCCTATGTCTACGCACTGGATATTGTTACAGGCGTACCACGTATGCAGCGTCGTGTTGCTATTAGTGAAGGCCGTTCAGATATTCAACGCTTAAATGATATTGATGGCGACCCTGTGGTTGCAGGTCAATTCTTAGTGACCACAAGCTATCAAGGTCAGGTCACCGTATTGGACTTAGCTTCACAACAAGTGATTTGGAGTGAAGACGCAAGCAGTACCAAACGCCCAGAAGTGGCGGGGAATGGTGTATTTGTCAGCACTGCAGATGGCAAAATTGCAGCTTATGAAATCACATCAGGACAAGCACTTTGGGAAAATGACAGTTTGCTCAACCGTCGTTTATCTAATCCTGTATTGTTTGGACAATATTTAGTGGTCGGTGATTTAGATGGTGTCTTACACCTCATTGATCCAAGTTCAGGGCAACTGGTTGGACGTTCAAAAACCAATGGCGAAGTCCGTTCATTGCGTGTAATTGACAATCAACTCTATGTCGTAACGCAAAAGGGCGCATTAAGCGTTTGGCAGAACCGCTAATTTTGTTCTGACTTTTATGCTAAAATAGTTGTCCGTATTTTTACGCGGGGTAATTGAATCATCAATGCCCCGTGTTTTTATTTAATAGAGTGGTCGATGTTCTCTCTGTCGTTTGCGTGGTCGCAACGCTGAACCCAACATCCATACTCTGTTCTTTCTTCCACAGTTTCGGATGTACAGACCATTGAAACTGACTGATCTTGAATAAAGGTTAATCTATGAAACCCGTAATTGCGCTCATTGGTCGTCCGAACGTCGGAAAATCAACGCTGTTTAACCAGATTACCAAGAGCCGTGATGCACTTGTTGCCGACTTTGCAGGTCTGACACGTGACCGCAAATATGGTGATGCAACCTATCAAAATAAATCTTTCATTGTGGTCGATACTGGCGGTATTGGCGAAAGTGAAGGTGGCATCGACTCTTACATGGCTGAACAATCTAAAACAGCCATCCATGAAGCCGATATGATCATTTTTGTGGTCGATGCACGTGCAGGCTTGTTGGCATCGGATGAGCAAATTGCGCGTGAATTGCGTACTTTGGGCAAAAAAGTATTCTTGGTGGCGAACAAAGTAGATGGCGTACATGCCGAAGCCGCTTTGGTTGAGTTCTTTAAACTGGGTATGGGCGAGCCATTGCAAGTGGCTGCCAGCCATGGTCGAGGCGTTCAGCAAATGCTGGAAGACGTTTTGGCAGATGTTCCTGAAGATGAAAACCCAGATGCACATGATCAAGACACAGGTTTGCGTTTAGCCATTATTGGACGTCCAAACGTGGGTAAATCGACACTGGTTAACCGTTTATTGGGTGAAGAACGTGTAGTGGCATACGATCAGCCAGGTACGACACGTGACTCAGTCTATATTCCGTTTGAGCGCAACGAACGTAAATACACCTTGATTGATACTGCAGGTGTGCGTCGTAAAGGTAAGGTCGATGAAATGATCGAGAAATTCTCGATTGTGAAAACCTTGCAAGCCATGAAAGATGCACACGTGGTGGTGATTGTAGTCGATGCACGTGATGGTATTGTCGAGCAAGATTTACACTTGATTGGTTACGCACTTGAAGCAGGGCGTGCCATGGTGATCGCAATTAACAAATGGGACAATATGTCCGAATATGATCGCAAACAATGTAAGTTAGATGTTGAGCGTCGTTTTGACTTTATTCCATGGGCAAAAATCCACCTAATTTCTGCCTTGCATGGTACAGGCGTGGGCGATTTATATCCTTCTATTCATCGTGCTTATGAATCATCACACTTAAAAGTGTCACCTGCGAAACTGACTCAAATCTTGAATGATGCAACAGATGCACACCATCCACCCAAAGTGCAAGGTCGCGCCATTAAAATGCGTTATGCACACATGGGTGGACAGAATCCGCCAACCATCGTGATTCATGGTAATAAGGTCGATAAAACACCTGCAGATTACCGTCGTTATTTAGAAAACGTGTTCCGTAAAGTTTATAAGCTAGAAGGTACGCCTGTAAAAATTGAATTTAAAACTTCTGAAAACCCATTTGAAGGACGTAAGTCACAAGTGGATGAACGCACAGCCGCACGTCGTCGTCGTTATGTGCAGAAGTTTAAGAAAGCCGAGAAGAAGTTCAAGCGAGGCTAAGGTTTAAACTTTGACGTGTTTAATAAAAAATCCCGAATGTAAATTCGGGATTTTTTTTGAGCAACTTAATTTAAATATAGATAGATGGTAAGCGTCCGCTGAACACACCTTCTGAATTCATCCTATAAGCCTTAATTTAGTCCCCACTTAGAAACAAGTGGGGACTTAAATTTATGACTACAAATAATCAGACATCCATCGCATCTCTTG
>NZ_JACAXD010000031.1:0-38104 GCF_013391485.1 Acinetobacter sp. SwsAc5 | reverse complement strand
TATTTGGATTGTCACTGCTTGCTCCAAAGTTAACATGTTGAGCAGTCCAAAATGACCGCTATATTAACCAAGGGGGTCAGTTTTTAAATGCCATTAGGGGGTCATTTTTACACTGCCGCTAACACATAAGTAAATTTATAATTGATGAAATGAATAATAGTAGTGATGATGATATCTATTATTTTTTACGTGATTTAAAGGATTTTCAATCTAGAATCAAAATACATTCTTTTGACTTTAATAAAATTAAAGATAATCAAAGATTCTTACAATTTGCATGCAAAGTCTTGAATGAAAAAGAAGGAGATCGCTTAATTTTAGATATAAAAAATCTATACTTCCAGCTCCTTTATCTGGCTTATACAATCCCTTTTTATTATGAAAATTCTAGATCAATTGAAAATATATATTATCGATTTGACAAAATATATTCAAAATTCAACAGTCACTTTAAATCACCATGCTCTGATTTTTTTGTATGGGCTAAAAAGTATATTAATGAAAACTCAGAATTTAGAAAATACAGAAGAGATGCATCACATGTATCTGAATATGAGACTTTAATTAACTCAATATTTGATATTATCTATTATGAAGATGAAAATATTCACTATGCTCTAAGAAAAAAATTATATAACGCGTGGTATCAAAAAAAGCACCGTGAGGAGAAAAAGGTGAAAAAACCTAACTATTACGCATTAACTAAAAGAGCTAGAGAAGCGTTGCTTACATTAGCTTTCAAGAATGGTCTGTCCGAAGAGCAAATGATCGAAAGACTCATCAATGAAACCTATGCCAAAGAATGCTGTTCAGTCGATGGAGAAAACCTATATTTGTAAAAATAATCTTTCCACCAGTCACACCCAATCTAGTCCATTATATAACTAAGATTGGGTTTGTGCGTGCAGACCTAATGAAAATAGGTATCTTAATAAAATTTTATTGATTTAAGCTCATATTCACTTTGCTTAAAGCACTTTTAAACTTATCCCCAATATTTGGATCATAAAAGAAATATTTAGTAAGTACTGGTTCTAATATTCCATAGAAGCCATCATCTATCATGTCATTCACTGTAAATCTAATAAGCTTATAAAAATCAAAAATACTATTATGTTGATCAAATAAGGTTCTTTCCGAAATAGCAAAGCCATACTCCTCCATTTCTTTTTTGGCTATCTCAGAACAGGTAGGTTCAGCATCTAAGATGTGGATAGGGGTCTCACGGTATAATGGTTTATTTATGTTGTTCTTTTTGACCAGCATTAGATGCCATGCTCCTAGCAAGCTAACCCAAGATGCAAGGTTGGGTTTAAAGATCGGATTATGCCCTAACCTTGCCTCCACATTAGTAAAATACCTCGACAAATCATTTTTTTTGTTTAGATCAATAGTATAGATACGCTGATAATCTACTTTTTCCAAAGCTTCCAACTTGGCGTTAGACTTAATAACTGCAATGACTTTTTCATGGTCACTTAAATTATTCAAATCTACAATCTGCGACATTTTTAAATTTGATGCCAACAGCTTATTTTTAAAAATTTCTAATTCAAGAAATAGCATAGCTCTAAAGAATAACTTATCTAACAATTCCTGAGAAATCACCTGATAGGCTTTACTATACTTCGAGACCTTTAAGATCCCCATATCAAGTAATTTTCCAAGTACTCCAATGGCAATATTGTCATATTCATAGCTTAAAAACTGACTAACTATTTTATAGCGTTCATTTCCGCTCAACGGATTTATAGGTTGTCTATCCAATATGTTCTGCAAATCTTGGGCAAATTCATCAATAGGAAAATCCGCCTTATCGACTTCTGAACGTATCTCATCATTAAAAGCAGAGATAAAATTGCTAACATCATTCTCTTGCATCTTATCCGATTTACTATAATAGGCAATATTTAAGTCTAGCCCCATCAACAGTAAATGCTTGTAGTGCTCAGCTCTCAGCCCTTTATATTTTCTTGTAGCTAAAATTAGATGAAAAGAATCATTCAACCTTTTATAAAAATCCAATTTCTCATCAGAAAAGGTTTCTAGCGAAACAATATCGTAGAAGTATAAATAATCTAATAGTTTAATAGTGTTGATTTGAATGTCTGTTAGTTTTGGCATTGAGCTGTCTATGAAGAAAAAAGTTACCCTTATTTCCTCATTATTCGTCATTTCTTTTTTTTTACAATTATTTCAGTGAATTTAGTTAGTTATACCTTAGTTGTATGACTAATGATTCAAGAATTAACTTTTGAAAGAGTGACCAAATGAACAAAGTACAAATGAATTTATCAGACTATTTATTCATGCAGTTTAAAACAATGACTCCTACTCTCGAGCAAGTAGGAGCCATGTATTATCCTCATTTAAGTAAAGCTAAATTGCTTGAAAAGGCTAGAAACATGGATTTCCCATTCCCATGCTATAGAATTGATGATAGCCAAAAAGCTCCTTACCTTATCAACCTAGCTGATTTTTCAGAGTTCCTTTCAAAGGCCCTACGAATTAATCAACCCTACATAGACACCGACATACACCAAACGTGCAAAAACAATGGTTGATGGTGGTTAAAGATGTCATACCTCACTTCCAAACAGATACGTGAAAAATTCAATATCAAAGCAGCCGCTACATTATGGAGATGGCAACAGCCAAACCAAAAAATGTTTGCGGAGCCATTCCCGCAACCCATAAAAGCAGTAAAGGGGTCTACAAGTCTTTGGGACCGAGAGCAAATAGAAACATGGGAAGCTAAATTTTTTAGAAATAATGAAAGCCTAACTAGTTAGGCTTTCCAATTTATCCCACCATTGTTTATAAGCGATTCCCATCTCTTTCTGATAATCATGGTAGTCATATGTCCCTTGCTCTCCTGGCATGGTATGACCAATCATTAACTCTGCAATATCACGCGATGTAAAACGACTAAAATGAGTACGAGCTGTACGTCTTAAATCATGCATAGACCAATGTTTCATCTCAACACCATAATGTCTTCTTGCATATTGCATGACATTATACGGTAGCTTACCTGGACCATTTTGCCCATACATCTCTTTAGTCCCATTATTCACGAACATATAGATGGAACTATTCAGCTCCATAGCCTGCTGAATAAAAGGCTCAATTTCAGGCAATATCGGTCTAAGAAGAGGTCGCTTTGTATACTTACCTGTCTTATGGTTTTCAGGTGGTACAGTCCAAATTTTGCGTTCAAAATCGAAATCCGATTTTTTTGCCATCCTCAACTCACTATATCTATTAGCATAGAAGAGACAGATTTTAATAAACAGCGCATTTTTCAACGCCATTCTAGACTCATCGCAAATTTTCCAAATTAGTGCCACTTCGTCATCTTCAAGAATTCGATCCACTTTATTCTTTTTAATGTTGAGATCACGTTTTCCAGTTATATGACGTATCGGGTTATTCTCAATCAGCCTACGATTTACGCCCCAATCTAAGCACTGTTTTGTATTTGTTAGCAGTCGATCAGTAATTGATGCAGATTTTTCAAAATGGTCTTCTAGTAACTCTAACCACATATGTAGTGTAATTTGATCTGCTGGCAGATATCCATATTTAGGAAACACATACAACTCAAAAGACCGCAATTGTTGTTGTGCATTTTTCTTATTCGGCATGCAGTATTTTTCATGCCATTCTAAATAGAGCTCCTTAAAAGTTAGTGCGTTCGTCACTTTATGAACTTCTAACTTTTTATATACTCTTGGATCATGTCCTGCCTCTAGGACACCTTTCATTTTTTGCAACTCTTGCCTAGCTTGTAATAAAGTCAAATTGGGGTAAGAACCCAAGTCTAGGCGAGCTTGCTTACCCTCGTATCTGAAGCGCATTTGAAAAGTGATCTTACCTTTAGGTGACACACGTACACTCAAGCCATCTCTATCAGGTTCGACATGTTGCTCATCCCTAGTCTTACCTAAATTCTTTTTAAGCCATGTGTCCGTAAGTGGCATTTCACACCTGTGTACAAAATTTTAAATCAGAAAAAATAACATCAAATATGTACACACTCATGTACACAAAACTTCTGAATAAACTTAATTCAACTTGAAACATGATGCAATGGGTATAAGAAAAAAAATTTATTAAAATACTGAAATTTAATAAAATATTAATTTTATTTTGAATGCTTTTGAAATGGGTTGGAATAAGATGAATTATAGTGTGTTATTTGGGTGGGAAATAATCGCGAAAGTACGTCGCTGTGCGACCTGCGCCGCTAACTCATCTTTAAAACTCATGCAAGACACCTACTGCAGAACCGCAGTGTATAAGATCAAAATGATCAATATGAAAAATTGGCGTAATTGTAGCAGATTTGAATCAAATTTTATTGATTGTTGATATGTTCTAATTTATCCACAACTGAGAATATAGTTATTTTTTCAATCTATACTTTTGCTTTTGGCTTTTCGGTTTTTCTGGAATCGTACGTTCAATCAAACCTACTTCTATGGCAGGATTCATATCGTTCTTTTGGAATGTTGCGCTATGAGTTAAACCTAACAACTGCATCAACTCAGCCAAACTATATTCATCTTGTTTCATCACTGAAATTAAACGCTGGACTTGGTCGCTCACTTGTACGCTATCTTGAGCGGTAGCATGATCGCTAGCTTAAGCCGAATGTTTAAACAGCTCTTCTAAACGCTCAACATCCATTGGTAAGCCTAATAAGTAGCCCTGTAATTGCTGACAGCCTAAACGGGTTAAAATTTCTGCTTGTAACGGCGTTTCCACCCCTTCAGCGGTCACAGTTAAACCCAGTTTAATCGCCAACTGAATAATACTTTCTAAAATTAATTCTTCTTTGCTGTCCAAACACAAATCTAAAATAAAAGCACGATCAATTTTCAACTCATCGACTGGCAATTTTTTCAAATATAAGAAACTCGAATGTCCTGTGCCAAAATCATCAATCGCCAATTGAATCCCCATTTGACGCAAACGCTCAAAACTACGAATACTCGATTCGATATGATGCATTGCTGTACTTTCAGTCACTTCAATCATCAGGTGATGGGGTTGAATCTCATAGCGTTTAAACAAGTTTTCTAAAGTCGAAAATAAGTGTTTATGTTCAAACTGCACTGCCGATAAATTCACAGCCACAGGAAATAACGGTGCACCTGATCTTTCCCAAATTTGAATTTGTTTAAAGGCTTCCTCTAACGTCCAATAGCCAATTTGAATAATCAACCCCGTCTTTTCAGCTCCTTTAATAAACATATTTGGGGTAAGTAAACCATGTACGGGGTGATACCAACGAATTAAAGCTTCTACGCCACAAATTTTATGGTCAGCGGCTTTAAACTTTGGCTGATAGAACAACGCAAATTGTTGTTGTTCAACTGCTTTATATAAATCATTAATCAACTTACTTTGGCTTTTGGCCTCAAGTAACTCCAGATCATAATTAAATATTGAACTGGTGTTACGCCCCTGATATTTAGAGGTCAGCATCGCCGCATCAGCATTCATTAAAATATCTTGCAAATTGGTGCCATGCTCTGGATACATCGCAATGCCAATACTGCCTGAAATATTAATGACCTTGCCTGCAATTAAGAAACTTTGCTGAATCAGTTCTAATATTTTTTCAGAAATGACAGTGGCTTCGGCAATGTCGGTATGTTCAATCACCAAAAGAAATTCATCGCCACCAATTCTTAATAACTGGGTATTTTCGCCCAAGTGGGATTGCACACGTTTAGACAACTGAATCAGCAATTGATCGCCAACATGATGCCCAAATACGTCATTCACCGCTTTAAAGCGGTCTAAGTCGATATACAAAAATGCAATTTTAGTGTTTTTTTGCCGATGCTCAGAAAAAAGCAATTGTGCATATTCAGCTAAATATAAACGGTTAGGCAATTTGGTCAGGTTATCTTTGACTGCCTGATTGGCCAATTCACGATTGGCTAAAGACAATTGTCTGCTTTTTTCTTCTAAGCGTAGCTCCAGCAGAGATACGCCCACCGCAGCAGCAAAAATCAAACTGGTCACTAAAATAACCACCAACAGGGCTGGCCCTTGCCCGATCTGAAAATGCCCTGATTGAGGCAAATCGGCTGTAGAGTAAAAATGCAGTGCTTCCATGCCTATATAGTGCATGGCAACAATGCTCAGACTCATGTGTACCGCAATGAAAATTTTATATTGTGCCTGACGCCCCATTCTGCACTTGGAATGAAACATAAACCAAAAGGTAAGTATTGCACCGCCAATGGCCACTAATACAGACAGCAAAACAATGGTAGGATCATAATAACTACGGTAGCCTTCTACCTGAATTCCCATCATGCCCGTATAGTGCATGCCTGAAATACCCAACCCCATCAAAATGCCGCTCAGGATCAAACGCGCCACAGGCAGGGTCGATTGCGTGGTCAGCCAAACCGCAAACGTAGAGGCGATAAATGCAATAACAAAAGATAGGGTCGTAAAGCTAAGATCAAATTGATATGGTGCAGGTAACTGGCATGCCAACATGCCCACAAAATGCATACTCCACACTGCCGCACCCAGCAGCAAACCACTCATGATTAATGCAATTTTTTTTAGTTGTTGTTGTACATTTTGAAAAAGCATTTGCCCAACAGACACTGCAAAATAGCAGGCCAATACTGAGATTGCTACCGAGCCAATTACCAAGCTCAGATCATAATGTACATGCATCATTAGATGTATCCATCTCTGTCATATTTTATTGTTTTTCGGCTACTCAATCTCACACTCTCTTATAAATAATAACTAAAAAGCAACCTGAACGACGGATTGATCTAGCAAAGACTGCATTGACTTAAGAGTCTAATACTATTCCGCTTTGGTCAATAGTCAAATATATAATATGTCATCATGAAATAATGGCAATTCAAAACTGCTAAAAATAGCTGTCTGACTCAAAGCTATATGCATCTTGTCACTTTACTTTTCGCTTTAGGATGAAAAAAACCAGCAACTTTTCGCTGCTGGTTCTATTTGATTAAGATTCTAACATTGTTTTAAGGTTGATTCGGCTCAGAAACACCTTTTTGTAACATGGCATAGTCTTGCAGCACCTGCGCTGCTTCAATCACAAAAGCTTCTTCCTCAGGTAAAGTAGGGCGTTGTGCCGCTTTCATTTTGGCACGCGCTTCTGCCAAAGCATCAATAGATGCCTGATAGCTTTCCCAATTAGCAAATGGTTTCAAACCTGTTTCCTGACGGCGTTTGTTTTCCGCAGTCAGCGTTTGTTGCTCCAAAGCCAACAACTCAGCTCTGCGTTGTTCAATATCTAACACAATGCTTTTGCGATCTTCAGTTTGTTTGGCAATTTGCTTACGTTGTTCCAAATACTGAAATTGTGGATCAAGCGTGACTCGTTGCTGTGACAATTGTCCCAACTTGGTGATATACGGCTGCACTGAACCTTCACGCTTAAATGGCGCAGTTGGAATGGTATCCCACTTCAAGGCATTTTTAGCTTTACGTTCACCAAACTCCTCGTTGTAAATATCTACCAGTTTAATGTCTGGAATCACACCCTTGTTTTGGGTACTTCCGCCTGTAATACGGTAGAACTTACGTTGGGTTAAGGTCGCCTGACCATAGGCCAAGGTGTCGAGTTGTACCTGCGCTGTACCTTTACCAGTGGTGGTGCTACCAATCACAATCCCGCGCTGATAGTCCTGAATTGCAGCAGAGTAAATTTCACTGGCCGAAGCAGAAGCGAGGTTAATCATCACTGCCAATGGGCCTGCATAAGTCTGTGCACCGCCATCGTCATCTTCAAATACGCTCACGTTGCCATTGCCATCACGAATTTGCACCACAGGGCCTGATTTGATTACTTGCCCAAGCATACGTGCCACTTCTTCCAATGAGCCGCCAGGGTTGTTACGTAAATCGACAATAATCCCTGCGACATTTTTGGCCGCCAAACTTTTCAGGGCATTGTTGGTATCTTCCGACACCGAGCGATATTCATTACCTGCACGACGCGCACGGTAATTCAAATAAAACGATGGAATTTCAATCACACCATAGGTATAAGTTTGACCATCACGTTTGATGTCAATCGTTCGTGAGCGAACTCCCGCATCTTCTTCCTGAATCACATCACGCACAATGGTCACATTACGCGCCTGATTCATCGCCGCACCCGCACCCAACAAACGCACAGTGACTTTGGTGCCACGTTTACCGCGAATCAGCCCCACAATTTCATTGCTCGGCCAACCCACAACATCCACCATTTTTTCGCCATCTTGCGCCACACCAATAATGCGGTCACCCGATTTCACCTGCCCTGTTTTACTGGCAGGGCCACCTTCAACAATGGTTTCAATTTTAGTGTAGTCTTCATTGCCTCGTTCAGGACGAATCGACACCCCAATCCCTTCAAGCTGCAAAGTCGTTTGACGATTCAGCTCCATCGCATCAACAGGTGGGAAATAATTGCTGTGCGGATCATAAGTCAGCATCATCGCATTCAAAGTTTTATCCAGCACATCATCGCTCTTTAAACGATCCATGCGCTCTAACTGACGAGTATAACGCTTAGTTAAAGTCTGCACTGGAGTCAAATCTTCTGGACTTGCCAAATCCTGACCATTGGTCAATTCAGGGTTATCTTTAATCGCTTTTTGTTTTGCCAATTCTTCTTCTTTGCTAATGGTCAGGTTAATGAGCTGCGACACCAGCATTTTTTGCCAATGCTTACGCATTTCTGCTTCAGTATTAAAGAACGGTGCTTTTTCCCGATCTGTTTCAATCGTGACATTTGGCTGTTTTAAATTTTGTGGTTTTTTCAGCTCTGCCAACATGAAATGATAAAACTGTTTTAAGCGTTCACGATACTGTGCATGAATTTGATACGGTCCAGCCAAATTGCCTGCTTTTAATGAAGCGCCAAATGTTGCTGCATATTGTTTGCGGTATTGCTCAACTTCTTTAGCCAAAAACAAAGTGTGGTCAGGGTCTAAACTGTCGATATAAAAATCAAAAATGCGCTGCGACGTCGCAGCATCTAAACGCTGATTTAAATAATGCTGACGATCGACCAAGGTCGCCAATTGACGCGAAACCAAAGCTTGTTCCTGCGTCGGCACAATACTGTTAGCAACGACAGCGGTATTATTGGCTGCAATTGCCTCGTTAATGGCGTGAGAAAAGAAAAAACCGCAAGTTGCTATTGCAACCGCACAAGCGATGGTTTGAAGTTTCATAAAAATATTTACGTCCTTGGTTTTTGACCAATCTCTGCTTTTCACAATGAATTGAGCAGATTCAAAATCTTATACAACTTAATTTGGGTCTGTCGTGTAGTTTTATCATAATCTGTGCTGTCAAAATGTAGCAAATCATTGCAAAATTCAGGTATTGTTTTTTTATTGATAAAAATCGAATACGGACACCCAATATGATTGGCGCATTGATGCTCGACATCGCTGGCACAGAACTTACTCAAGAAGATATTGAACTATTAAGCGCTCCGCAAGTCGGTGGAGTCATTTTATTTGCCCGAAATATCCAATCTCCTGCGCAAGTACGCGCCTTGACCGACCACATGCGTCAGGTACGCCCTGATATTTTAATTGCAGTCGATCAGGAAGGCGGACGCGTACAACGCTTAAAACAAGGTTTTACCCTATTGCCTGCTATGGGTAGATTTGGCGAGTTATACCAAAACGAACCTGAACGTGCCTTAGATTTAGCCGAAGAATGTGGCTGGTTGATGGCCACCGAAGTATTAGCCGTAGGCATTGATTTTAGTTTTGCACCCGTTTTAGATTTAAATGACATCAGTGATGTCATTGGAGATCGTGCTTTTGCTGCGCGTCCTGTCGATATTATTGCTTTGGCAGATGCTTTTTTACGTGGAATGCATCGTGCAGGAATGGCAACCACAGGCAAACACTTTCCTGGACATGGATCGGTTAAAGCAGACTCTCACGTTGCTGCCGCGATAGATTCACGTTCTTTTGCCGAAATTCAACAACAGGATATGCAAACCTTTATCCAACTGCAAAATCAACTGGATGCGCTCATGCCTGCGCATGTCATTTATGATCAGGTCGATCCGAACCCTGCAGGTTTTTCTGAATTTTGGTTACAGCAAGTGCTTCGCAAAGACTTGGACTATGATGGTGTACTCTTTTCGGATGATTTAAGCATGCAGGGGGCTTGTGTAGCAGGCGATGCCGATGCACGTATTCATGCCGCTTTGCTTGCAGGCTGTGACATGGGATTGGTCTGCAACAACCGTGCAGCACAACGATTGGCTTTAAATGCAATTGCCGATTTACCCTTGCCGAATCAGGCACGTTTAGAACGCATGCGCGGTAAAATCCCTGAGCCTAATGCGGAGTTTAACATTACTGAAGTTTTGGATTTAGGCGATGAATGGCGAAGCGTCCGTGATCGTATTTTGGCATTTAAAGAACAAAGTGCCGCGCTACTGGCAGCACAAACTAGTCACGACCCGACCAATTATTCAAGTACCACTAAAAACGCTGCGACTTGAGATCACTACAAACTAACTAGGGTCTGTTGACAATTCGTCTATGTTTGCGACGTGAGAGATATATCTCGCAAGATTTTTTAGCTGATATAAGGCATGGGACAGGAAATTTAGTCATTCTAAATGACTGGCACATAACGCAATAGCAGCAAAAAATATGCTCGTCCTGAAAGGCTGTGGCTAAAACTTTCTCAGATTGCGTTATGGAACTTGAAAATAGGTCCACTATTCCCTGCGTTTTATGCCTGATTTGCTCAGTTTTAGCCTACAGCGCAAGCCATTTATGAAATGTCAACAGACCCTATACGCCTTCACTTTTTCACAGCATTTATACGACAAAGGAACACGACAGCTTGTTCCTTTTTGATTATGATAAACTTATTCTATTTTGAGTATATGCCTGACACCGCAGCTTGAGTGTCAAAGCATGCCTAAAAAGACAACGACCACCATACAAACAATTAAGGTCTATACGAAAATGACAAAAACATTGCTGAACAGCAAAATCACGACAGAAAAAAGGACTGAAATGCACAACTCGGATGCCAAGCCAACTCGCTCAGACACGACTGTATTGTCCAAACATCGGCATATTTCTTTTACCGCACATTATACGGGATATATCTGGTATCAAAGGGGGATTTCACATCCTGTATTTGCGACCCGAAAAGGCAAGTTTTTAGCCAAATTGGTACATCCTTTAGAAAACTGGGCAGAACGTCATGTGGGCGGCAGTATGCGCAGCACCCTCAAACAACGTCACCAAATGATTGATGCACACTTAACCGCACTGATTCAGCAACATCCGCAATTACAAGTGCTCGAAATTGCATCTGGGCTGTCACCACGCAGCTGGAACTTTCGACAAAAATATCCTGAACTGAATTACCGTGAACTGGATTTGCCTGATATGGCGCAAATTAAAACTCAAGCGTTACGACAAATTGACCACGACGCACCTGAAGTTCTCACCGCCGATATTTTTAGTGAATCCTTTCAACAGGCCTTTGAATATTTTGATCACTCGCAGCCCTTAGTAATTATTAGTGAAGGTTTAATTAACTACTTCAGCAAAGACATGCTACAACAGCTGTTAAATGGCATGTGTAACTACACCCAAGACTTTCCAGAACTGCATTATTTAACCGATATTTACCCTGAACCCGTCAAAAACAAGCTCGCCAATTTTATTTGGAACTGCAGCCGATTATTGAAATTTATGTCACGCAGTGCTTTCACCTTTCACTTTCAATCTCCGCAGGAATTAACTCAGTTTTTTCAAAATGCAGGTTTTGAGCAAGTGCAGCTACAACAACCACAACTGTATTTTTCCAACAGCTCTTTAGAAAAAACAACCGCAGAACATTTAGGCGATTTAGTCTGGATGGTTCATGCCTACAAAAAAAATAGCGTGGTTTAACACGCTATTTTGATTCTATTTTCTTTGGATAATTTTAAACCAAGCACTGATTTTATCTACTAACGGGCATATTCCAAATTTTGTGCAGCCGCTTTTTGACGTTCCACATAACGCAACAAACGCTCTGCCACCTCAAAACTACCATGCTTAAATAATGCGCGTAGTTGCTGCCCTTGGCTTTCAAAAATTAAACATTCAATGCTAAAACTGCCTTCCTCATCCTGTAATTCTAAGGCCATATCTCGTTCAAACTGTGCTGCTTGTGCCGCCAACGCAGCATTTTCAAAATCAAGCAATACACCAAAGAAGTTTAAATCGACAATGTGCGTAGCAATTTTCAAATCAGAATGACGATACTGCAAATGACTTTGCGGATTTTGCACCCGAATACGCGCTTCTCCACGGCGTTCCATCGTCAATAGTTGCGCACGTGTCATTGGAATAATGCCATCTAAGTCCTGAATAGATTCATCGCTTAAAAAGGTCGCAAATAAATTCATGGTTTCTTTACGGCGCTGTAATTGCGGCACATGATCTGCATTGGCAATCATGGCAAATTCCATGTTCGGGCACTGTAAGGCAAAATTGGCATTTTCATGCGGCAAGGTAAAACTGTCATATTGCCCACACGCCACCAAAACCTTACATTGCGGAATAGGCACATTGGTTAACCGCAATAAACGGTTGCAGTTCACATCGTAGCGATCTTGCTCTGTAGCGGTAAAGTCGGCCATTTGTCGGTAAAACAAACGCTTTGCAGTCGGTGACATGCGAGTTTGTTCCATTTTGGCATGATTGACCAAGTATAAAATCACCGCCTGACCAAATTCATCCATGCGCTGCTCTTTCATTAAATGCAGTGATTCTTCAAGCAACATGCGCCAACTTTTACGGGTCTTTTGCATAACCCCCATTAAAATCATGCGATCAATCAATTCAGGACGCTGATCTGCTAGACACGATGCCACCACCGAACCCAATGACATGCCCATGACGGATACTTTATCTAAGCCGACAATATCCAGCCAATCACCCAACATCTGACCTAAATCATGCAGTTCTAGCGTTCCTGCCGACTCACCTGTTTCCACATTGGTCATTTGCTGATTGGCGCCCATAGATGGCATATCAATTAAAATGATTGGCCCTGCACGAAAAAGCTGCTCGACACAATATTTATATGAATTAAAGTTTTGGAATGCACCACCAATAATCACAATTGGAGTTAAATGTGCGGTTTCTGGCTGAGCAATTGCCATGTATTCCACTTTCCAGCCGTTGATCCAAGTGGTACGAGCGGGTTGTTTAAAGCTGTGTTTATCGTAAATATCAAAAAAACAGACATGCGAACTTGCGTCCTGTACATCCGTGTCCATCTGGATCATGGAATTCATATTCCTTACCTCCATGCGCATTTTATTTTTATTGTGCAAGTGTTCGTCATTGAACGATTACCCACTTATCTGAATTAAAGTGGCATCCTGCTTATTGTTGTGAATGACATCAATGTCGTTATCGCATCATTCTATACAGGTGCTGATTTTATACGCAACATTTTCTATGACCGCTCATCTACTTTTAAATCATAAAGCATTTCAAAATATTAATTTTTGTGATGAAAGCATTGAAAAATATGAAAAGATTGAACAATTTAGTCGATTTTCCGCTGAGACGCTTCATTGTGCAGGCACAGACTGTTAATATCGAGTTGAAATTTCTAAGTGATCAAACCGCTATGCAAGAGTCTATTGAACAATATATGCAAACGGTAGGACAACAAGCACGCCAAGCCTCTCGTGTCTTAGCAAGCGCTTCTACCCAATCTAAAAACAATGCGTTATCGGCTATTTATACGGCATTGGAAAATAGCGAGTCCGCTATTTTAGCTGCCAACCAAATTGATATGACCAAAGGTCGTAACAACAACTTGGATAGCGCACTGCTTGATCGCTTAGAACTTAACCCCGCACGCTTTAAAGGCATGTTACAAGGTCTGAAAGATGTGATTGGTCTCATGGATCCAATTGGTGAAATTACCGATATGGCTTACCGTCCATCTGGTATTCAATTGGGCAAAATGCGTGTACCGCTAGGTGTGGTGGGCATGATTTACGAATCACGTCCAAACGTAACCCTTGAAGCTGCGTCTTTGGCATTAAAATCAGGCAATGCGATTATTTTACGTGGTGGTTCTGAAGCACTGGAATCTAACCAAGCGATTGCTGCCGCGATTCAACACGGCTTAAAAGCATCAGGCTTGCCAGAAACATCGGTGCAAGTGATTAACACCTCAGACCGTGCTGCCGTTGGGCAATTAATTACCATGTCTGAATATGTAGATGTAATTGTGCCACGTGGCGGTAAAAGTCTGATTGAACGCATCAGCAATGAAGCGCGTATTCCAGTGATTAAACATTTGGATGGTAACTGTCACGTATTTGTAGAAGCACAGGCCGATTTACAAAAAGCCCTGCCTATTGCCCTGAATGCAAAAACTCACCGTTATGGCGTCTGTAATGCCATGGAAACATTGTTGGTCGATGAGGCTGTTGCCGCACAATTCTTGCCACGTATTGCCGAGCTATATGCAGAAAAACAAGTCGAATTACGCGGCTGTCCTGCAACCCAAAAGATTTTGGGTACAAGTGTTAAAACAGCAACCGAAGAAGATTGGTACACCGAATATTTAGGCCCAATTTTGGCAGTTAAAGTGGTTTCAGGAATTGATGAGGCAATTGAACATATCAATAAATATGGTTCACATCATACTGATGCCATTATTACTGAAAACTTTAGTTTGGCGCGTCAATTCTTGGCTGCGGTAGATTCTAGTTCAGTCATGATTAACGCTTCTACACGCTTTGCTGATGGTTTTGAATATGGTTTAGGTGCTGAAATTGGAATCTCTACCGATAAAATTCATACCCGTGGCCCTGTCGGTTTGGAAGGTTTAACCTCACAAAAATGGATCGTGTTTGGCGATGGTCAAATCCGCCAATAAAATCCATCTGTAATTTTGCAATATCCAAATATAATGTTCAGTTTCACAGGAAGCTGAACATTATTCCCTTCTATTTTTTAGACATTGTTTTAAGACACAGTTCCACTACACATTTCTGCCTCACGCTCACTTAAAATAAAAACACCATCAAGATTAGAAAAATCATCAAAAAGAGTGGCGATGCTTATGTTTTATTATTTGATTATTAGTACCTTTGCTTTAGCACTGTTGGTGTCGTTCATTGTCATGCGTCTGTTTTCCAGCTCCATCAATGCAATTTTGGCGCGTATCATCCACGACCCAATTCATGAAGCATGGGCAAAGTACACCAAATTTGCTGGCATGGTGGTCGGCACATCTTCAGGCATTCGTATTTACGATATGGAAAAATACATTACCCCACTCACCTATGCCGAAAATAACAAAAGAATTGTGATTGAACTGACGCAAGAACGCTGGGTATTGGAAATTTACCGCACCATTATTGAAACCTTACAAGGCTTGGCGTGGATGATGTTGGTGTTTTTTATGGTGGCACTGATTGCTTATGTGATTGTCCGTTGGTCGGAAATTAAATACGCTGCCAAATCAAAATAAACCGACAAAGATTGAGGAAATAATTTAAAACAGTTTGCCACTCGCCTGCAGAATGAAGTGTGCTATGTTAAGAGAATACAACAGGAATTAAGCAGAAATTTTAGACCATCATTTCATGAAAAAATGAAAGTTTTGGGCTGATAAATTTTAATTATTTCTGATTTCATGGTCGATAATGCTTAAGTCTAATCTCCTAAAGTCTATCTAGGAGCAATAAAAAACCCATGATAAAACATACGTAATGATCAAGATTGCAACACAATAGATTGCCGTTTGCCATATCTTGCAATGCAGCTTGATTCACTAGGGATAACTTCAATTAGAATTCGGGTACATAAACGTGACTACATCAGTATTAGTGATTAACTGCGGATCTTCTTCTATTAAATATGCACTCGTGTCTGAGCGCCGCGAAGATCGTATTTTTGGTTTGGCAGAAAATCTAGGTTCTGCTGATGCACGCATTAAAGGTGTTACCGTCGGTGGTGAACCTCTCGAACTTTCTATTCCACATGCTGACCACGAAAAAGCATTGGAAACAATTTTAGGCCGCTTGTCTCAATATAAGCCTCAAGCCATTGGTCACCGCGTTGTACACGGCGGTACTTTGACCAAAGCAGAATTATTAACAGAAGAAATTGTTCAACGTATTCGTGAAGCAACTCCGCTTGCTCCGTTACATAACCCAGCACACTTGGTGGGTATTGAAGCAACGATGCGTTTGTTCCCAGAGCTTCCGCAAGTTGCTGTATTTGATACTGCATTCCACCAAACTATGCCTGCACACGCTTACCGTTATGCAGTACCTAAATTCTTATATACCGACCACAACGTACGTCGTTATGGCTTCCACGGTACAAGCCATGCGTATGTTTCAGAGCGTGGTTCAGAATTGGCAGGTAGCTTTAAACAAGGTGGCTGGTTAACAGCTCACTTAGGTAACGGTAGCTCAACTTGTGCGATCTGGAATGGTCAAAGTGTAGATACTTCTATGGGCCTAACCCCACTTGAAGGTTTGGTGATGGGTACCCGTAGTGGTGATGTAGATCCAAGCTTACACAGCTTCCTTGCAAGCAACTTGGGTTGGGACATCTACAAAATTGACAAGATGCTAAACAGCCAAAGTGGTTTACTAGGCTTGTCAGGTTTATCGAACGACATGCGTACTTTAATTGAAGCATCTGAACAAGGTAATGAAGATGCAACGCTTGCCATTGAAGTATTCTGCTACCGTTTAGCTAAATCTTTAGCTGCGCTTAGCTGTGGTTTACCACGCTTAGACGGCTTGTTCTTCACTGGTGGTATTGGTGAAAACTCTGCTTATATCCGTGAAAAAACAGTATCTTACTTACCGCACTTCGGTTTTAACTTCAGCAAAGAGCGTAACGACAACTTAAAACGTGGTACTGAAGGTCGTATCGATGCTGGTACTGGCCCACAAATTTGGGTTGTACCAACTGACGAAGAAGGTCGTATCGCTAAAGAAACTGCGCACGTTGCTGAGGAGCTAAAGTCAGCTGGAAAAAAGTCTGAATGTGATGCTGCGATTGCTTAAGCAATCGTAGTATCCAGTGTGCCTTCAATAAATTCCTAAATGATTTAGAAAAAACTATGAAAACAATACTTTTGGTTCCTACTGAAATTGGTGTTGGCTTAACATCAGCATGTCTAGGCTTAATTTACGCTTTGGAATGCCAAGGCGTAAAAGCAGGTTTTTTAAAGCCTTTCTCGCAAGAATTACAGCCAGAAGCAGACCGCACTACAGCGTTGTATCGTCATTTATTCAAGCATGAAACTGTTGAGCCGATTGCTTATAGCACGCTGACTGAACGCTTAAAGAATGATGAAAACGATGAATTGCTCGAAGATGCAGTGCGTTTACATCGTGAAATTTCTAAGCACCATGACGTGATTATTGTTGAAGGCGTGTTGCCAAACGGACGCGATCCTTTTGCAACTGAACTGAATGCCACTTTGGCCAAAGCACTTGATGCAAAAGTCATTATTGTTAGCAATGCCGACATTAACAATGCTGCAAAAACAGCTGCCAAAGTAGACAACCAATTACGTTTCTTTGGTGGCGCAAGCTGCGAACGTACTGCGGGCGTATTATTCATGCGTACCAAAGGTTTGCCAGAAGATTCTGCACAAATTCCAGTTACACTTGATCCAAACTTACGTTTGATTAGCGACACCAACCAATTCGTTAGTGCGATTCAAACCACGCACCCAATGATTGGTAAAGACTGTATGCCTGTAATTGGTTTAGTACCATTCAGCAATACTTTAAGTGTGCCACGTATGTCTGACTTGGCTGCGCACATTTCTGCTGAATGGATTAGCCAAGGTGAAGCTGCGCAGCGCCGTGTTCTACACAGCAGTCTGATTGCATCAAACATCGAACATGAAATGCACAAATTTGTTGCAGGCGAACTGATCATCAGTGGTTCTGACCGTGTAGATGTATTGCTTGCTAGTAGCTTAGCTAGCAGCAATGGTATTCCACTTGCAGGTTTGGTCTTAACTGAACATCAAGCACCAAGTGCACAAGCTTTAGAATTCTGTCAAACGGCGATCAAAAATGGCTTGCCAATTTTACACACCAAATTGAGTACCTTTGACACTGCACAACAATTGTTAAATCTCAGCAATGAAATTCCTGTAGATGACACTGAACGTGCTGAACAAGTTACACGTTTTGTTGCGAGCCACATCAACGCTGACTGGTTAACGCAATTAATTAGCGATTCGCACAAACCACGTTTATCGCCTTCTGCATTCCGTCACGAATTGGTGCAAAAATCAATTGCAGCAAAAAAACGTATTGTATTGCCTGAAGGTGATGAACCACGTACCGTTCAAGCTGCAGCAATTTGTCAATCACGTGGTATTGCCCACTGTATTCTATTGGCAAAACCTGAAGCTGTCGTAGATGTTGCCAAAGCACGTGGTATTGAACTTCCACACGATTTAGAAATCATTGATCCTGATTTGATCCGTGAAAACTATATCGAAAAAATGGTGGAAATGCGTAAAGGCAAACTTACTGACGATCAAGCACGTGAACAGCTGCAAGACACTGTCGTATTAGGTACGATGATGTTAGCACTTGATCAGGTTGATGGTTTGGTGTCTGGTGCTGTGCATACTACAGCCAATACAGTTCGTCCCGCATTCCAGCTCATTAAAACTGCACCTGATTATTCATTGGTATCTTCAGTATTCTTTATGCTGTTACCAGATGAAGTATATGTGTACGGTGACTGTGCGATTAACCCAGACCCAGATGCTGAACAATTGGCTGAAATTGCGATTCAATCTGCTGACTCTGCAAAAGCGTTTGGTATTGACCCACGTATTGCCATGATTTCTTACTCAACTGGTACTTCGGGTGCAGGTGCTGACGTAGAAAAAGTAGCGAAAGCGACTGAAATTGCGAAACAACGTCGTCCTGACTTACTGATTGATGGCCCATTACAGTACGATGCAGCATCGGTTGAAAGTGTTGGTCGCTCTAAAGCACCAAACTCTCAAGTTGCAGGTCGCGCCAATGTGTTCATTTTCCCTGACTTGAACACAGGTAACACGACGTATAAAGCAGTACAGCGTTCTGCTAACGTGGTGAGTGTTGGCCCAATGCTACAAGGCTTGAACAAGCCAGTGAATGACTTGTCACGTGGTGCATTGGTAGATGACATTGTGTTCACGATTGCATTGACTGCGATTCAGGCAGAGCAACAAGCAGCTCAATAATTCGTAAAGTTAAGTTTTACAAACCACCTGATTGAAAAATTGGGTGGTTTTTTTATTCCACACTGTAGATTCATAGATCACTACAAAAATTGATTAGCTCCATCCAATCTATTTTTAAAACCTCTGCGCCAACCACACCGTATGCCCTGCACAGTCCTGATCTTCCGCGAGCATTTTCACAACTTTAAAGCCATAATCTTTTAACAATTGCCGATATTCATCCTGCGACAAACTGGCGTGATAAAGTGCTTCACCAAACATTTCCCCAATCGCCTCACCCGCAGCAGGTCCACTGCTAAACATTAAAACTGTATTGGCGGTAGACCATTGCGCAAATTTCTCGAACATGCAGCGCTGATCGTTTGGCGTTAAATGAAAAAAGCTATCCCACGCCAAAATACCATCAAAGCACCGATTCAAGTTCACTGAGCGCATATCGGCTTCAATCCAGCACTGTTCAGGAAAATGTTCACGTGCCATCTCCAGCATGCTGTCTGCGCTATCTACCCCTGTAAGTTGATGCCCATGCTGTAATAGATATGCAGCAATAGGACGCCCCGAACCACAGCCCAAATCTAATATTTTGGCCTGCGCAGGCAAATAAGCAAGAAAACGATCCAGCCAAGTTTTTTCATATAACAACTGACCGCGCAAGTCTGTCCACGCTTTTGCATGCCGTTGATAAATGGGGATAATCTGAGCAGCTAAATGCGTGTGATCATTCATATTTACCCCAAACATCATTCCAAAGAAGTCTTTGAACATAGCTGAATTTGCACCAACAAAACAGCAAAATCATGGCCCGTTTTGACGACATAATTTTATGGATATTTCACAAATTCTCTCAAGCTAACGACTGATATTAAACTTTCGCCCAAAGCTTGATCAAAGTGCCCACAATCGCTGCATTTTATCTTATAATTTAGCCCGCTAGCTATCCGCCCGCTCAAGAGATTTTTGATATGACAACTATTATCAAGCAAGATGACTTGATCACTTCGATCAAAGACGCGCTTCAGTTCATTTCCTACTATCATCCACAAGACTTCATCCAAGCGATGAGCCGTGCTTATGATCGTGAAGAAAACAAAGCTGCGAAAGATGCGATTGCACAGATCTTAATTAACTCACGTATGTGTGCAGAAGGTCATCGTCCAATCTGTCAAGATACTGGTATCGTAAACGTATTCCTTGAAGTGGGCTTAGACGTTAAATTTGATTTAACCATGGGCTTAGATGATGCAATTAACGAAGGTGTACGTCAAGGTTACCTAGAAAACTCAAACGTACTTCGTGCATCGGTATTGGCTGATCCTGCATTTGGTCGTAAAAACACCAAAGACAACACCCCTGCAGTAATTCACTACAAACTCGTTCCGGGTAACAAAGTAGATATTACAGTTGCTGCCAAAGGTGGCGGTTCAGAAAACAAATCTAAATTGGCCATGCTGAACCCATCTGACTCAATTGTAGATTGGGTACTTAAAACTGTTCCGACTATGGGCGCAGGCTGGTGTCCACCGGGTATGCTTGGTATTGGTATTGGTGGTACTGCCGAAAAAGCCATGATGCTTGCAAAAGAAGCACTCATGGAAGAAATCAACATGGACGAATTATTACGTCGTGGCCCACAAAACAAAATGGAAGAACTCCGTATCGAGATCTTCGAGAAAGTGAACGCACTTGGTATTGGTGCACAAGGTTTAGGTGGTTTAACCACAGTTCTTGATATTAAAATCAAAGACTACCCTTGCCACGCTGCAGGCAAACCAGTGGGTATGATTCCAAACTGTGCGGCAACTCGTCACGCACACTTCCAGTTAGATGGTTCAGGTGTAGCGCATATTCAAGCGCCTAAACTTGAGGACTACCCAGAAGTAACTTGGGATTCATCTAAATCTAAACGTGTAGATTTAGACAACATTACCCAAGAAGAAATGAACTCTTGGCAGCCGGGCGACACGTTGTTATTAAACGGTACAATTTACACAGGTCGTGACGCTGCGCATAAACGCATGGTCGACATGATCAACAATGGTGAAGAATTACCAGTCGACTTAAAAGGCAAATTCATTTACTACGTTGGCCCTGTTGATCCTGTTGGTGATGAAGTCGTTGGCCCTGCAGGTCCGACAACTGCAACTCGTATGGACAAATTTACTCGCCAAGTCTTAGAACACACAGGTTTGTTCGGTATGATTGGTAAGGCAGATCGTGGTCCTGCAGCAATTGAAGCGATCAAAGATCACAAAGCGACTTACCTCATGGCTGTAGGTGGTGCGGCTTACCTCGTATCTAAAGCAGTACGTGAAGCAGAAGTGGTTGCTTTTGAAGACTTAGGTATGGAAGCAATCTACAAGTTCAAAGTTGAAGATATGCCTGTTTCTGTTGCGGTGGATGTAAACGGTACATCAATCCACGCCATTGCACCAAAAATCTGGCAAGCTAAAATTGGTAAAATTCCTGTTGTAGACGCTGCAGCAGAATAATTTTCCAATACAGTGATAAAGAAAAAGCACCCAACTTTGGGTGCTTTTTTATGCGTGCTAGAAATGAATAAAAGCAATGCACAAGATACAGATGAAAAACCTTACCAGGTTCTAGGATCCCACAACTTAAATGGCTGGGTTAAATGCACATCTTCTGCAGGGTCATATTTTTCATGCTTAATTTTTTGTGGCTTTTTGCGTAACTTCCCTGTGTGCTGATCTTCCGCAACAAAGTTATAGCTTTCTGTTTTGAGTTGGGTAAATGCGATTTCCTGTTGTGCGGTACTTGTAGGCATTAAAATTAAAGGCCCTGAAACTTCCTTACGTGTACTCAAATTTTCTTCGTCATACTTAATAAAATACGACTGCCCTGCCTGCACCTGAAAATCTAAATACTTCGGTTTTTGAAAATGTAATGCCCCCAAAGGACGACTCACACTCAGACGATACGCGCCCGGTGCCAGTTCAACCCAGTAATAATGATTGTGCAATAAACTTGGAATCCGATGTTTGTTGATAAACATACTAGCAGCGACAATTTCCTGTCTGTTCCATTTAGAATCTGGACGATATAAATACACGATGGCAGCATCGGCATGTTGTGCCTGAACAGGTTTAAAATTTTGCCCTAGTTTTTGATTGACCCAACCACCAATGGTCATCATGCCCAAACGGTGTTGTTCTACAAAACCAGGTTTTTGTTCTAAATCTAAAACTTTTAAGGTACTAGGTGGTTGCGTTTGTTGCACCACGTTTTTTTTGCCATGACATCCCAGCAACATTAAACTGGTCACGACCAAGATTGCGACACCACGCATGTCTATCCCTCACTGCGTTTCTTATTTTTGTAAATCACGTTTTTGAAATCACGCTGCAAATTCATTTTGCAATTGTTGTTTTGAATAATGGGCATCCACGCCTAGGTCTAAGATTAACACTGCCTTGATTTTTTTGACAATAAAAAAACGTGCCGAAACCTAGCGTTTCGGCACGTTTCAGACGAATAGCGTATTAAGCAGTTTTGCTGTCTAATACTTTTAAGTCAATTTTTTCTGCTGCAGGTTCTTCTGTTTGAGGCTGACGTTCGGTCTGAAATTCAGGTTTAGCACCTTCTTCAATCACCGCTTCAGTCACTACCACTGTGCCAACATCGGTACGGCTTGGCAGGTCATACATGGTTTCAAGCAAAGCATTTTCTAAAATAGAACGCAAACCACGTGCACCTGTATTACGTTCAAGGGCTTTTTTCGCCACTGCACGTAAAGCCGCCTCTTCAAAGACTAAATCGACATTTTCCATCTCGAATAAGTATTGATACTGACGGGTTAAAGCATTTTTGGGTTCAGTCAGAATTTGTAATAATGCATCTTCATCCAGTTCATCTAGTGTTGCAATCACTGGCAAACGACCAATAAACTCTGGAATTAAACCAAACTTCACCAAGTCAGTTGCTTCTACCTGACGGAATAAATCAGACAATTTCTTGCCTTCATCTTTTTTCTTCACGTCTGCAGTAAAACCAATCCCACCTTTTTCCTGACGTTGCTGTACAATTTTCTCTAAACCAGAGAATGCACCACCACAAATAAACAGGATATTTGAGGTATCAATTTGAATGAATTCTTGCTGCGGATGCTTACGACCACCTTGAGGTGGAATAGATGCGACCGTGCCTTCAATCATTTTAAGCAAGGCTTGCTGAACACCCTCACCTGATACATCACGGGTGATAGATGGATTTTCAGACTTACGCGTGATTTTGTCGATCTCATCGATATAGATAATGCCTTTTTGTGCTTTTTCTACATCGTAATCAGCTTTTTGTAACAGCTTTTGCACAATGTTTTCGACATCTTCACCCACATAACCCGCTTCGGTTAATGTGGTTGCGTCTGCCATTGCAAAAGGAACATCCAGTAGGCGCGCCAAAGTCTGTGCAAGTAAGGTTTTACCCGAACCTGTAGGCCCAACTAGCATGATGTTACTTTTTGAAATTTCGACAGTATCGTCTGCCTTATGCCCTTGCTGGGTCACTTTCAGACGTTTGTAATGGTTATACACTGCAACCGATAAGGTTTTTTTCGCAGTATCTTGACCAATTACATACTGATCAAGCGCAGCACGAATTTCATGTGGTTTTGGCAATGGACGTGTTGCCCAATCACCCGACTCAACTTGTTGACTGGTCTGAACCAAGTCTAAGCATACGTCCACACATTCATTACAGATGTATGCGTCCTCGCCTGCAATCAGCTTCCCGACTTCAGACTGCGTTTTACCGCAAAATGAACAATGTTTTTGTCCCTGAGGATGTTCGGACATAGTCACTCCAATATCTCAATCTTTAAAACTTATGGACGTTTTGTTAAAACTTCATCCACAAGACCGTATTCCTTCGCTGCCTGCGCAGTCATGAAGTTGTCACGGTCGGTATCTCTTGCGACAGTTTCATAGTCCTGACCACTATGTTCTGCCATTAAACGGTTCAAACGCTCTTTAATGAATAGAATTTCACGCGCATGAATTTCAATATCTGATGCCTGACCACGGAAACCACCCAATGGTTGGTGAATCATAACGCGGGCATTCTCAAGACAGTAACGCTTACCTTTTGCACCTGCGTTGAGCAGGAAAGCACCCATAGATGCTGCTTGTCCCATACAGTAAGTCACGACGTCTGGTTTAATAAATTGCATGGTATCGTAAATTGCCATACCTGCAGTCACTGAACCACCTGGTGAGTTAATGTAAAGGTGAATATCTTTATCTGGGTTCTCAGCTTCTAAAAACAACATCTGCGCCACAATTAAGTTCGCCATATTATCTTCGACTTCACCCGTCAAGAAAATGACACGTTCACGTAAAAGACGTGAATAAATATCAAAAGAACGCTCACCACGAGATGATTGTTCGACCACCATGGGAATTAAAGCATTTTCAATTGTTGGAACATACATAATGGTTATTTATTCCTAAATTCTTGTGACACGACTCATGTTCACAATATGAGGGATAATTGTCTAAATTGCAAAATATTCACGGCTTAAATCGTAGATATTTTGAGTTAAATGCGATCAATCTCTGAAAAACTGAAAACCGCGATGCAATAAAAAAGGCGCACGAAGCGCCTTTTTGTATCAAAGCAAATTAGCCTTGTTGACGAGCTTGCTGCTCTTTCAATAAGTCTTCATAGCTTACAGTTGTATCTGTAACTTTTGCAGAAGCTAAGATGTGATCTACAACCTGGTCTTCTAAAACAACAGCTTCAATTTGTGAACGTTGTTGTTTGTCGTTTTTGAAGTATTCAATCACTTCGCTTGGATCTTCATAAGAAGAAGCCATGTCTTCGATGTAAGCATCTACACGCGCTTGATCTACTTCAAGTTTAGCATTTTCTAATACTTTGCTAACCAATACGCCAAGTTTTACAGATTTTTCAGCTTGTTCTTTGAACAATTCATCTGGAAGCATGCTTGAGTCAAATGCTTTTGCACCTTGCGCACCAAACTGTTGTGTGAATTGCTGAATCATTTGTTGACGTTGACGGTCAATTTCTTGAGCAACCATTGCAGACGGAATTTCAACTTCGTTTGCCGCAACGAGTGCATCAAAAGTTGCGCCTTTTACTTGGTTACGTAAACCGTTTTTCACTTCACGTTCCATGTTTTTACGAACGTCAGCTTTTAACTTTTCTACGCCTTCTTCTTCAGAAATACCGAAGATTTGTAGGAATTCAGCATCAATTTCTGGAAGTTTTTGCTTTTCAACCAGCTTCAATGTGATTTTGAATTGTGCTGCTTTACCTGCAAGGTTCGCTGCTTGGTAGTCTTCAGGGAAAGTTACATCAATCACTTTCTCTTCGCCTTTTTTCATGCCCACAATACCATCTTCAAAACCAGGAATCATGCGACCAGAACCAAGTACCAGTTTAAAGTCTTCAGCAGCACCACCTTCAAACTTCTCGCCATCTACAGTGCCTTCAAAGTCAAAAGTCACTTGCATGTCTTTTTTTGCCATGCCTTTGGTTTCTGCCCAAGAAGCACGTTGCTTTTGAAGATTTTCAAGCATTTGCTCAACGTCTTTGTCGTTCACTTCTGAAGACTTACGTTCAACTTCTAAACCTTCAAATTTCACTTCAACTTCTGGATAAACTTCAACTGTCGCTTCGTAAACTAAAGCGTCGTCTTTCATTTCAGTTTTTTCGATATTTGGCATACCAACAGCGTTGATTTTTTCTTGTTGGATTGCTTCAAAAACGGTGTCACGAATAATGTCGTTCACCACTTCTTGATAAATACCCGCACCGTATTCACGACGAACAACGTTTACAGGCACTTTACCTGGACGGAAGCCGTTGATCTTCACAGTTTTGGCAGTGCGTTTCAAGCGAGCTTCAAACTGCTCGTTAATACGGCTCGTCGGTACAGATACATTTAAACGACGGGCAACGCCCGAAACCGCTTCAGAAGTTACTTGCATGGCTTCCTCGATATAGTTAGTAATAACAGTTTATAAAAAAGTGCCACATTATATGACAACATTAAAGGATATACAAAATACGTTCTGATCTCGACTGAATTTTTTTAATCGTCACGCTATTTTCTGTAAATTTTCAACTTTGTGTATATTTCTTGTTGTAAATAAGAATCCTTATCATTATTATTAACCAACTCCTTCATGAATGATTCTAATTACCATATAGGTCTGAATTAGGATCATTGATTCATATTAGAGATATAATTTTATGGCTAAGTTCAACCTACACCCGCTGTGTCTTGCATTACTTGGGGCAACCTCTACTGCTGTTTTCGCAAATACCTCTACCGATTCGACTTCAACCCACCAACTTTCCACAATTGTGGTTTCAGCGGCAGGTTTTGAACAAAAAATTAAGGATGCGCCTGCATCAATTACGGTCATTAGCGCAGAAGATTTAAAAAATAAACGTATCAACTCCATTGCTGATGCCTTAGTTGATGTGGAAGGGGTTGATATTAGTCCAACAGCAGGAAAAACAGGCGGACTAAATATTCGTATTCGCGGGATGGATGCTGAATACACGTTGGTACTGATTGATGGCCGCCGCCAAAACAGTACAGGTGATATTACCCCTAATGGTTTTGGTGAATCGAATAACAGTTTCATTCCGCCAATTTCTGCAGTTGAGCGAATTGAAATTATCCGAGGACCCGCTTCTACCCTTTATGGCTCAGATGCCATTGGCGGTGTCGTTAATATTATCACCAAAAAAGTTTCACCAGAATGGACAGGTGCTGTCACACTCGAAGGGACAATTAACCCAAACTATTCAGATTTTGGCAATCAACGCTCAGTAGATGCCTACGTTACTGGTCCATTAATTCAAAATTTACTTGGTATTCAATTACGTGGCCGTAAAGCGGAGCGTGATCAATCTCATATAACCCCAGATGCCAATTCAGATACCGAGTTATCTCAAGGTAACAGCCCAACCAAATCTGATTTAGAAACTCTTGGTGTTCGCCTAACACTAACACCTAATGATAATCATGATATTTCTGCTGAATATGAGCAAACCGAACAATGGTATGACAATAGTAAAGGGCAATTGGGTACTTTAGGTGCAGATGGAGGATATAACTCCTCTCAAGAATATAATCGTGAAAAAGTAGTTCTAGCTCATACTTGGCGTACCGATATTGGTACTTTGGATTCAAGTATTAGCAATACTCAGACCGAAACTGTAGGACGTTTAATTCCAGCACGTGCTCAGAATTTGTCAAAAACTGTCACACCTCGCTTACTTGAGAGTGAAGATACTATTTTTGATACAAAGTTCACCACACAACACTTTAGTGGGCACAACATAACACTAGGCGGTCAATGGTGGGATGCAAGCATTAAAGACGGCTTACGTGTGAATAAAGAAGTTTCTTTTGATCAACTCGGTTTGTTTGCAGAAGATACTTGGGCATTAACGGATAGCTTAGCTCTGACTTTAGGTCTACGTTTTGATGATCACAGCACTTTTGGTGATTTTTGGACACCTCGTGCGTACCTCGTTTGGAATGCAAATGACAATTGGACATTTAAAGGCGGATATTCTGAAGGATATAAAGCACCACGTTTAGAACGCTTAACCAATGGTATTTATAATGTCAGCGGCCAGGGACGTAACCCAGTTTTTGGTAATCCTAATTTAAAGCCAGAAACGAGCAACAACTTTGAGTTAGCTGCATATTTCAATAATAACGATAATTTTGATGCCAACATTACTGCCTTCTATAGTCAGGTAGAAGATAAAATTGTAAATGGTAATGCTGAACTAAAATGTGACACAGATACCAATAAAGCAGCTTGTGAAGCATTTATGGACTCCATTGGAACACCGTGGACCATGGATTATTATAAAAGCAAAGGGCAAACACGAGCAGACTCATGGAATGTTACTCGTCCAACTAACGCAGAAGAAGCCGAGGTTTATGGAATCGAAACTGGTTTCAATTGGGAGTTTATCCCTGCTTGGAAATTTGGTCTAAATTACACTTGGACAGAAACCGAAATTAAAGATTCCAAGTTGGGTAATCCACCTTTAAACGATACTCCTGAACATATTGTAAATGCTTCTTTAAAATGGCAAGCAGCTGATTACGTGAATCTATGGGCTCGTGGTGAATACCGAAGTGAGCGTGCTCGTTTTACATCAACTTATGAAAACTTAACTGCTGCCAACCAAAAGGTTTATGATGAATTAGGTGACTTTAAATCTTATGCCTTATTCCATATTGGCTCTAATTTTACCGTAAACGATAATTGGGATATTGGTGTCGCACTGTACAATGTTTTTGATAAAGACTTTACCGATTACGAACTAATTGATGGCAGTTATTACAACCGCCACAGCAACACCCAAGAAGGTCGCCGTGTTCAATTGAGTACAACCTTTAAATTCTAAACTCGCTTTATATTTCTCAAACCCTGCTTCGGCAGGGTTTTCTGTCTTTATTCCCAAGCCTTTCACGTTTACATCGTTTTATTAAATAAAAATATTGATAATGATTATTATTTTCAAATAAGAATCAAAAGAAAGTGTCACCCCACACATTGTTGTTGATAATGATTCTCAATACAATTAGCAACACTTGTTATAGACGTCATAACAACAACTTCACACTTTATTCATCTTGAACTAAAAACGCTGAATAAAGCGTGGCCTCCTGTTGGTTTACATTTAGGGAACTACCATAAATGGCACAGATCAAAAGCAGCAAACACAATCGCTCTGCGCAACTGATGGCTTTAGCCGCCTCTCTTCCACTACTTGCACATGCCGCAAGCCCTGAAGATGACGTCACCCACTTACCTACCATTACGGTTAAATCAGAAGCCGAAAGCAAATACAAGGCAGACAGTTTAAGCTCTGCAAAATACACACAGCCGTTGTTGGATACTCCACAAACCATATCTGTAATTAAAAAAGAAATTTTGCAGGAGCAAGGTGCAACCTCGTTGGTTGAAGCCTTACGCAACACTCCAGGCATTACTCTACAATTGGGAGAAAATGGTAATACCAGCGCAGGCGATGCCTTTCAAATGCGAGGTTTTTCTACCCAAACCTCAACTTATGTCGATGGTATTCGAGATTTAGGTGCTATCAGCCGTGATGTCTTTAACCTTGATCAAATTGAAGTTGTCAAAGGCCCATCGGGTTCAGAAGCGGGTCGTGGTGCAGCATCGGGTTATATCAATTTGGTCAGCAAATTACCGCAAAGTGAAAGCAGTCAGGAAATTTCTGCAACTTACAACACAGCACAACATACAAGACTTTCTGCAGATATTAACCAGGCTATCAATCCAAATACCGCCTTTCGCCTGAATGTGATGGGTCAAGAAGGCGGCATAGAAGGACGCGACTATATTGAAAACAATAGTTATGCCATCGCCCCTTCTATTGCCTTTGGATTAAATACTGCCACACGCCTGTATTTATATTCTCAACACATCAGACAACGCAATATTCCAGATGGTGGCATTCCAACTGTGGGCATGCAAGGCTTTTACAATACCGATTCACTGTTAGCCACTGCGCCTAAAGTCAATCGGGAGAATTTTTATGGCCATGTCAATGACTATGAAGATGTCGATGCTGATATGTTCACCGCAAAAATTGAAAGTGATTTAACAGATCGACTCAAACTGACCAATATCACCCGTGTAGCGAAAACCCACATGAATCGGGTTTTAACAGGCATCAATACAGGTGCAAATGGTCTTCGAACCAATGGTTCATCAAACCCTGCCGAATGGGAAGTGAACCGCTCCCGCCAAGGCGTCGATCAAGAAAATAAAATTCTGGCCAATCAAAGCACTTTAAACTGGAGTGTCAAAACGGGGGCAGTACAGCATGATGTTGTTGCAGGCATGGAGTTTTTAAAAGAACAGCAATCTAGCAAACTCATGGCAACCCAGCTGCCTGGCGAAGCCACTGCCGATACACCGTGGGCCAATCTTTATCACCCAGACCGCAATCAAGCCATGCCAGCGCTTATTTATAATGGCGGTTATACCGATGGTGAAACCCAAACGGCAGCCGCATATTTATTTGATACTCTAAAATTTGGGGAGCATTTTCAACTGAATGGTGGCGTACGGGTCGATTATTATGAAACAGATTATCAAGGGCTTACTCTGCCACGTGGGGGAAATGCTTTGGTGGCCACAGATCTGAGCACCCACGATACGCTGTTCAGTTGGAAACTTGGCGCTGTGTATAAGCCTACGTTAAATAGCAGCATTTACGCTGCGTATGCAAAATCGCTGACTCCGCCCGGCAGCGCCAACTTTAGCCTGTCTGAATCGGGCAATGACGCAATCAATGCCAAGCCTCAAGAAACCCATCATTATGAAGTAGGCAGCAAATGGGAGTTACTCCAAGGCAAGCTGGCTTTGGCTGCTGCAGCGTATCGTACAGAAAATGAAAATCAATCGACTATAGATCCAATTTCTCAGCTTGCTGTACAAGAGGGTAAAAAACGGGTCGATGGCATTGAGTTGAGTGCCGTTGGTCAAATGACCGAAAACTGGAATTTGTCTGCAGGCGTTGCGCACATGAAAGTGAAACAACTCAATCAACGTTCAACGAGTGCCACAACCTTATCGGAACGTTGGTCGCCTGAATGGACTGCAAGTTTATGGTCAACCTACGACTGGGCGGGCTTTAAATTAGGTTTGGGCGCGCGTTATGTCGATGAACAAAAACGTGTTGTGACTGACAGCAACGCACCAGCCAACATGCCAAATATTCCAGGCTATGTCGTGTTTGATGCATTGGCAGGCTACAACTTCAACAAAAATGCCTCGTTAAATTTAAACCTTTATAACCTTGCCGATAAAGAATACATCAGCACGTTAAACAATGGTGGTGGTCGCGTTGTACTTGGACAGCCGCGCTCAGCAGCACTCAGTTTGAATTACAAGTTCTAAGTTGTTGCAGCTAATCTGTGTTCCTCTACAAACAGGCTGCAGATATGGGTTCGAGGGATAGATCATTTTGCATACTGTCTATCGCTCGAACTTTGCATGTTGAACAACGCTGTCGAATATTCGGCTGTTTGAATTAAAACTTTTTCAGGAAGAATCGATATGATGCTTCACATTCCAGAAGTTCTTAGCAAAGTGCAAGTCCAACAGATTCGCGCTGAATTGGACACTGCAGCTGCATGGCAAAATGGTCAATTCAGTGCAGGCGCACAAGCACAGAAAATTAAACAGAATTTACAATTTGACCTGCAGCATCCGAGCTATGTAACTCTGTCACAAGACATCCTCAGTGCACTAAAACAACAGGCTTTATTGCAGTCCTTTGCCTTGCCGCTGCACATTCTGCAACCCATGTTCAATTGTTATCAAAACACAGGAACTTATGGCAATCATGTCGATAATGCCGTGCAATATTGTGCACAAGTACGACGCCCGATTCGCACCGATGTATCCATGACCCTATTTTTAAGTGAGCCTGAAGAATATCAGGGCGGTGAACTGATCATTGAAGATAGTTACGGTAGCCATGCGGTTAAACTCAATGCAGGCGATGCCATCGTATACCCTGCCACCAGTTTACATAGAGTCGAACCTGTCACCGCAGGTCAAAGAATTGCAGCATTTACATGGTGTCAAAGTATGGTCAAAGATGACTGGCAACGCAGTATGTTGTTCAATTTAGATATGACTATTATGCAATTGCGTCAACAACTTGGAGATACAGCAGAAGTATTGGCACTAACCGCACATTATCACAATCTGATTCGTCAATGGAGTCAGTTATGAATACCACGCCATTGGCAGCTTTGAATCACATCCCGCCACATTTACACACCATTGCCGACTATCAAAAACAGGCGCAATTACATTTAGATGCAGCCACTTGGGCCAATTTAGAAGGCGCTGCAGGCGATGAATATAGTCTGAACAACAATTTACGTGCGTTTGCCGATATTCAATTATTGCCCCGTCATTTAAATACTTTTGCAGGGGCAAATACGCAAATTCAGCTCTTGGGCGAACAGTATCCACACCCAATTTTTTTAGCACCCGTGGCTTACCAACAACTGTTTCATCCACAGGGCGAAATTGCCACAGCGCAAGCGGCAGCCGCCCTACAAGCCCCCATGATTCTCAGTCATTTAAGTACCACTTCAATGAGCACACTGAATCAGGTTTCGGGCGCGGCAAAATGGTTTCAACTGTATTGGCAAGGCAGTCGTAAAGCTGCTTTGGATTTGATTTTTCAAGCGCAACACTATGCCTATCAAGCCATTGTACTCACGGTTGATGCACCGCACATGGGCATTCGAGATCGGGAACGTCGCGCTGCTTTTCAATTGCCTGCACATATTCGGGCGGTATATCAATCATCTGTAAATACCACTCCGCTTAAGGAAAATCAGCACCCTCTTTTTGATGGATTGATGCAGCAGGCTGCCACATGGGAAGATATTGCTTGGTTGCTACAACACAGTCCACTGCCTATTTTACTCAAAGGTATTTTACATCCTGCCGATGCGCAGCAGGCATATCAGTACGGAGCACACGGTATTATTGTGTCTAATCATGGTGGCCGAATTTTAGATACCGCGGTCAGCCCAATTCAAATTTTAGGCACGATGCGAAAAATTTTATCGCACGATTTCCCAATTTTATTAGACAGTGGGATTCGTCGTGGCACAGATATTTTTAAAGCACTGGCCTTGGGAGCAAATGCAGTTTTGGTCGGTCGTCCGTATATTTATGGCTTGGCAGTTGCTGGCGCGCTAGGGGCAGCGCATACTATCAAGTTGTTAAAAGAAGAATTTGAAGTCACAATGGCACTTATGGGAACAAACTTCATCGAACAAATCAACAGCAGTTATATTTATCAACAAAACAGCCAATAGCAGAAAAATATTTCACAACACATGCAGTATCTGTAAAAAACAGGGAATTATTACCCTTGCAGATCAATTAACATACAGATATTGGTTTACAAGTGCCATGATTCTACTTTTAGCGATAGCCTCCTGAAAACAGCTTGTAAATTGATAGAATAGACACAATCTATATTTATAGTAAGTTGCCGTTATCCACGCGATGCAACCGCTACTATTCAAGGAGTTTTCACATGATGTTGGCAGATCCAAGCAAAAAATACCGTCGTATGTACCAGCGTGTCGACTTACCAGACCGCCAATGGCCAAATAACGAAATTACCAAAGCGCCAATTTGGATGAGTACCGACCTACGTGACGGTAACCAAGCGATCTTTGAGCCAATGAACATCGAACAAAAATTCAAAATGTTCCAAATGCTTGTGAAAATTGGTTTTAAACATATTGAAATTGGTTTCCCATCGGCATCTCAAGTTGACTTCGATTTCACGCGTAAATTGATTGAAGAAGGTCATATTCCAGATGACGTATATATTGAAGTCTTAGTACAGGCACGTGACCATTTAATCGCACGTACTTTTGAATCTTTACAAGGTGCTAAACGTGCGATTGTGCATATTTATAATGCCAACTCACCAACCTTCCGCAACAAAGTCTTGAATGTTGATGTTGCGGGTGCTAAACAATTGGCGATCAATGCAGCTAGCAAAGTCAAAGAATACGCAGCGAAGCAACCTGAAACAGAATGGGTATTCCAGTACAGCCCAGAATGTTTTACTGCAACTGAGTTGGAAGTGGCTAAAGATGTTTGTGATGCCGTGACTGAAATTTGGGAAGCATCGCCAACCAATAAAGTCATTTTAAACTTGCCTGCAACAGTGGAAGTGTCTACACCAAACGTGTATGCAGACCAAGTTGAATGGATGCACCGTAACATTGAGCGTCGTGATGGCGTGATCATTTCAGTACACTGTCACAATGACCGTGGTTGTGGTATTGCCGCTTCTGAATTGGCCATCATGGCGGGTGCAGACCGTGTAGAAGGTTGTGTATTTGGTAACGGTGAGCGCACAGGTAACGTAGACGTTGCGGCAATTGCCTTGAACATGTACACCCAAGGTGTTGCACCTGAGTTGGATTTCTCAAACATCAACGAAATTATTGCAACAGTTGAAGAATGCACAGGCTTGCCAGTACACCCTCGTCATCCGTACGCAGGTGACTTAGTCTTTACTGCATTCTCTGGTTCACACCAAGACGCAATTAAGAAAGGTTTTGAGTTCCAGAAAAACGAAGAAATTTGGGATATGCCTTACTTACCAATTGACCCGAAAGATTTAGGTCGTGACTATGACGCAGTGATTCGTGTCAACTCACAATCGGGTAAAGGCGGTATTGCTTACTTGTTAGAATCGAACTACAACGTGACTTTGCCGCGTCGTTTACAAATCGAATTCTCGCAAATTGTGCAACAGCGTACCGATGAACAAGGTACAGAAATTAGCGCAAGCGAAATCTGGAACTTGTTTAAAGAAACTTACGTTGCGGTAAAAGATGCGCAATATGCAACGCAAAACTACAAATTGTCTGATGAAAATGGCAATCAAGTCATTGAACTAGATGTTGTAGTAAATGGCGAAACCCAGCACTTACGTGGCGAAGGCAATGGCCCAATTTCAGCGATCTTAAACGCATTGCAATTGCCAATTGATGTCTTGAACTACGAAGAGCGCAGTATTAGCTCGGGCGCACATGCAAAAGCGTTGGCTTTAATTGAATTGCAAGTGAAAGGCACAGGTAAATCTGCCTTTGGTGCAGGGGTACACGACAACATTGTGACCTCATCAATTGATGCGATCATTGCTTGTACGAATCGCTTGATTGAGCAAGGTGTTTTAAGCACGGATCAAGTGGTTGCTGCCGCAGTTTAAAACGCTGCAAACGCATAAAAGCATTTTGAAAAGGATACCCCAAGTGGTATCCTTTTGTTTATTCATCCTCAGGATTTAAGGCGAATTATTCCCGTGTCTTTTCCAGCTGACTCAGTAGGCATTGTTGTTCCAGAAAAGTTCCAATTTGAAGAACCCCTAGAGCTCGAATGTGGCCGTGTTCTACCCCGCTTCGAACTGATGGTCGAAACCTACGGCACGCTCAATGCCGACAAATCCAATGCGATTCTGATCTGTCATGCACTATCAGGGCATCATCATGCTGCAGGTTATCATCATGCCGACGATAAAAAAGCAGGCTGGTGGGATGCCTGTATTGGCCCGGGAAAAGCCATTGATACCAACCACTTTTTTGTGGTGGCCTTAAATAATATTGGCGGATGTAACGGCTCGACTGGCCCAACATCGCCAAACCCTGAAAATGACAACCGCCCTTATGGCCCTGACTTCCCTTTAGTGACGGTGCGAGATTGGGTCAAAACCCAAGCCATGCTGTCTGACCGTTTAGGCATTGAGGTTTGGTATTCAATTATTGGCGGCTCTTTAGGTGGCATGCAGGCTTTGCAATGGTCGGTTGATTATCCTGATCGTCTGAAAAAATGCGTCATTATTGCCAGTGCACCAAAACTCTCCGCACAAAATATTGCTTTTAACGAAGTCGCGCGTCAGTCGATTTTATCTGACCCAGATTTTCATCATGGGCGTTATTTGGAACATGACAGCTATCCAAAACGTGGATTGATTTTGGCACGCATGGTCGGACACATCACCTATTTGTCTGAAGAAGCCATGAAACAGAAATTTGGTCGTGACTTAAAATCTGGCAAGTTTATGTATGGTTTTGATGTCGAATTTCAGGTCGAAAGCTATTTGCGCTATCAGGGCGAACAATTTAGCCGTAATTTTGATGCCAATACCTATTTAATTATGACCAAGGCACTGGATTATTTTGATCCTGCACGTGAATACGAGCAATCCTTACAAAAAGCCATGGCGAATACAAAATGCAAGTTTTTAGTGGTGTCTTTTACCACCGACTGGCGCTTTAGCCCTGAGCGTTCGCAGGAAATTGTGGATGCGCTAATTAGCAATCATAAACCTGTCAGCTATTTAGATATTGATGCCGAACAAGGACACGACTCGTTCTTGTTCCCAATTCCACTGTACGTGAAAGCCATGCGTGCATTCTTGGGCGGAACAGAACATCTTCAAGCAACCCCACAGGAGGCCGTGTAATGCGTCTTGATCAGCAACTTGCCGAAAAGTGGATTAAACCCAATTCTAAAGTACTCGATTTGGGTTGTGGCGATGGTGAACTGTTGGCACACATGAGCAAACAGCATAATATTCGTGCATACGGATTAGAAATTGATCAAGAAAAGATTGCAATTGCGATCAGTCGCGGGTTAAATATCATCCAACAAGACTTGAATTTGGGGCTTAGCCGTTTTGCAGACCAGTCTTTTGACTATGTGGTCATGGCACAAGCCTTGCAAGCAGTAGATGCACCTGACGTATTATTAAGAGATATGGTACGTGTGGGTAAACAGGCGATTATTACCTTTCCAAACTTTGCGCATTGGAAGACTCGTTCTTTTCTTGCCTTAAAAGGAAAAATGCCTGTTTCAGATGCATTACCTTATATGTGGTACAACACCCCAAATATTCATTTATGTACGTTTCGTGATTTTGAGGCACTTTGTGCTGAAAATAATATTCGCATCATTAACCGACTTGCCGTGAATGGGAATCAACAAGATAGTTTACTCAGTAAGCATCTGCCTAATTTGTTTGGTGAAGTCGCAATTTATCGAGTGAGCGCTCTATGAAAAAACTATTATTAAGCACCACGCTATTGGTTGGACTGTTGAGCATTCAAGCCCATGCAGATTATGTTTCACCGTCATCTTCTGTAGCGAGCCAAGCGGCTCGATATTCAACCATGGATATTAACGGCTTGATTAAAGCAGCCAAAGCAGGTCAGGCAGGCGCACAATTTTACTTAGCGACAAAATATCAACAAGGTAAAGACGTTCAACAAGACAACCGTCAAGCGTTTGCTTGGTACAAAGCTGCGGCAGATCAAGGTTTATCGGCTGCGCAATTAAATGTAGGTCGTATGTTGGCGGATGGTATTGGCACGAAAAAAGACGAAGTCTTAGCACGTCAATATTTTGAAAAGGCGGCTAGCCGTGGTGATAACCGTGCCAGCTTTAACCTTGCCATGATGGAAGAACAAAAGAAAAACTATATGGGCGCGTATCAGTGGTATGAGTTATCTACCCGTGATGGCATGCTCGACAATAAAGTAATTTCTTTGTCTGAAGGTAAGAAAACCGCTTTGGCAGCTAACTTAACTCAAGAACAAATTCGTCAAGCACGTGACCGCGCAGACCAATGGATTCAAGCGCAATAAATTTAACTACGTTTGAAGTGATCTCAAAGCACCTTCGGGTGCTTTTTGTTTTATCCGAAATAAACTGCCTGCATGGCCTGTAGCAGTTCAGGACTGAATTCTTCTACTGCAGCAGAACCTAATACCGCATCTATACCACAATGCGGACAAATTGCGGTTTGCTCATCATCACACCAATCTTCAATTTCGCTATAAGCAAAAGTTTCCAGACAGTAAAAACAGCCAGAACGCTCACTTTGCTGCAATAATGTACGGTGCTGACTCGAATAACGGTAGATCTCTGAAATTTTGCTCATCATGATTCCCCTATTTTTTTATATCTCAGCATAATTGGTATGTATTAAAAGGCGGATTCAAGCGGCAAGTGCAACAGTATAAAAACCAGCCATAACTTCACTCGGTGTATACCAACTTAGTGTTTTTCTAGGACGATGGTTGAGTGCAAATTCTATCTGCTCTATTTGTTCGTTTGACACGTCATCAAACGATGATGATTTTGGCAGATATTGACGGATTAAACCATTCGTATTTTCATTTCTA
>NZ_JACAXD010000030.1:0-38999 GCF_013391485.1 Acinetobacter sp. SwsAc5 | reverse complement strand
ATAGCAAGAGTGAACCACCTGATCCCTTCCCGAACTCAGAAGTGAAACCTCTTCGCGCTGATGGTAGTGTGGGGTTACCCATGTGAGAGTAAGTCATCGCCAGCTCATTATTCTAAACACCCTCAACAAATGTTGGGGGTGTTTTTTTATGTAGGAAAGAAAATATTAAAAACTATAAAAAGTGAAGGCAAAATAAAACCATCAGGGGATGGTTTTAAAGAGTAAGCATACTTTCTAAATTTGATTAGATTTAACGTAGTTGTCGACGTGCATGTTTAAGTGCTGTTCTTAAACCCTCTTCTAGTGTTGGATGGTAGAACGGTTTATCAAAAATATCCTCAAGTGTGAGTTCTTCATCAATCATCCAAGCCAATAAGTGCGCCATGTGCCCAGCAGCATCCACAAATAATTCAGCACCTAATAACTTTTGACTTTTATTATTAATATAAACTTCAATCGCACCTTTATTTTTTCCCAGCACCAAAGCGCGACCTTGTTTTTCATAAGAAACAAAGCCTGTCGTAAATGCAATATTTTGCTCTTTCAGTTGTTTATAGTTTTGTCCTACAGATGCCATTTCAGGTGAGCTAAACACAATGCCCATGGGTGTTAATGTTTTTATATTTTCAATGTTTGGAAAGCTTAAACAATTATGCACGGCTGCACGCCCTTCATGTGCTGCTTCATGTTGAATGGGAGTATTCGTGTGTGCATCACCCACAATAAAAATAGCATGCTGTCCGAGTTGTTTGGTATGAGGATCAATTGGGAGTTGTTTGATGTTGTTGAAACTTGTATCAATATTTTCAAGATGAAGCTGATCTAAATAGCTGCGTCTACCCGTAGCAACCAATACATAATCGGCAGTTAAGCTTTGTATTTGTCCATTTTCTTGATATTCAATTTTCACGCCTTGTTCTGTTTTTTGTAGTTGTGTAGGCAAGGTTTCAAATTTGATATTCAATTCTCGACTGAGTGTATCTTGTGCAATGGTTTGTAGTTCTGGGCTGCGGAGTGAACCAACTTTACGACTACGGGCAAAAATAGTGGTATCTACCCCTAAGCGCTGCATAGCTTGAGCCAATTCGATTGCAATTACACCACTGCCAATGACAGCCAAAGATTGGGGTAAGTTCTCTAATTCAAAGATTTGATCTGATTAAGCGTTCACCTAAGTTTTTTTCCATGCTTGGTCATAAGCAGGAGTAGAACCGACTGCAATAATAAAAGCTTTTGCATGATATTGCTGTTCTTTCACTTGAATTATATGGGCATCTATAAAAGTCGCAAAGCCTGAGTTTTATGGGATGCTTCCCAGCGATCTACATCTTTTTGTGTTGCACGGGTAAAACGATCACGTAATTGGCGTTCGTGCGTCATGATTTGGGATGTATCAATATTTGCATCTACTGTGAGTGCAACTTCTTGTGCATGTTAAATTTCGTGAATGCAATTGGCACTAGAGATAAGAACTTTGCAGGTATACAACCAACGCGGGCAGGGGTGGCTTCCCCTGGGCCGTGATTGATGATGAGTAGGTCCTGTGGGTACTGAGTTGCTTGTTATAGGTGCTGATACCTACATGTCTATACCAATGTGAATGAGATAATACATGTAAATTACACTTTTTTATTGGTTAGTTGATTAATATTTTATTTCTATGTTTTGAATTAAAATAACTACAATTAATAGGCGATATGATGATTTAATTTGTGGTTTGGAAGATTTACATTGAAAGTTTTTGTAATTTTGAGTAAATTCCGTTAAAAGCCGTAAACTATCTTGCGGGTCTGTGACATTTATAAAAACGATGGGTACGAATATGACATATTTTATTAACTTAAAAAAATTAGGGGTAAAGTCTACAGTATTGGCTTCTTCTATCGCATTGGTTGCGTGTGGTGGTGGTGGAAGTGATGGTTATTACAATACGGATAATAGTAGTACAACTAATCCTCCAAATAGTGGTGGAGACAATACCTCAACAACAGACACGTCACAGGTAGCAACACATTTAACAAGAGATTTACAGAGTGCGAGTAGTCAGGAAATTCAATTTGCACCAGATAATTCAAAAGTTTACTTGGCGGTTAAAGCTTTAAATGAAGATAATGGTGGTATTGCCAACAAAAATATTCGCTTATCAATTGCGACAAATGAGTTTGGTGTA
Organism: Acinetobacter sp. SwsAc5; assembly: GCF_013391485.1. Taxonomy (NCBI): domain Bacteria; kingdom Pseudomonadati; phylum Pseudomonadota; class Gammaproteobacteria; order Moraxellales; family Moraxellaceae; genus Acinetobacter; species Acinetobacter sp. SwsAc5. The sequence goes on along the minus strand of NZ_JACAXD010000030.1, from coordinate 36,829 downwards.
AGCAGTACCAACTCTGTAGTTGCGACTGATGAAAATGGTGTAGCTAAATTTGAAATTAATGTTCCTGCGTTAGCACAAGCTGAAGGTTCAGTACAATTAACTGCTACTGTTGATGGGACTTCAGTTAGTATCCCTTACACTTTAAATATTAAGAAAAGTAGTACGATTGTCAGTGACTATAGAATCAATGTGACCCAAGGCACAGTATTAAATCTACCAAATGGCAGTGTGGATGTCACTGCGACTGTAACAGATGCTAAGGGTGGTATTAAAGCGAATCAGTCTGTTACTTTAAATATGCCTGAAGCGATGCGCGGTAAATTTATTATCACTAATGGCGCAGCAACTCAACAAACAAATGCTCAGGGTGAGGTGAAATATACACTTAAAGCGAGTAGTAATTTTACATCAGCTGATCTTGCTACTTTTGCGGGTAAGTCTGAAACATTAAGTTTTTTGCTAGTTGATGAACATAAAGCGGAAAAAACCGCAACAGCAGATTTAACATTTAAAGACACATCTCAGATTGTCTCAACTCTTTCAGTAATTAAGCCAGATCAGGCTGTTGCTGCGAAAAGTACAACTCCTGTAAAAATCCAAGTATTAGCAAAGAATGATCAACATGAGCCATTAAGTGGAAAAGAGATTCGTTTGAGCTTTACAAAGGCTGAGCTCGCGTATGGCGTTAAACTCAATAATGCGACTGCTAAAACGAATGCACAAGGTATTGCAGAATTTACGATTAGCACGGCCGATGTTACACATCCACTTGCTTTATCCGACACAGGTATTTCGTTAAGTGCAACCTATACAGATGGTATTAACCTTGAGTCCGGTAGCGTTATTGTTGATGTAGTAACAGAAAATACAAATGCTTCAGATGCCGATGCTATTCAGCGTTTAGAAATTGCATCTTCATATAAAGTTAATGCAAAAAATGACTCAGTTGCTGTAACTGTTAAGGCAATTAATAATAAAGGCTTAGCAGCAACTAAAGGTAAGGTTAAACTTGACTTAAATGCTGAGGCAACATCAAATGGTGTAACATTCGATGGGGCTGCGGAAAAAGATTTTGTTGATGGGTTTGCCACTTTTAATATTGAGACTAAAGCCCAAACACCTGCTGCAGTAGAAGCATTGGTAAAAGCAGGAATTAAAGCTAATTTTACGACTGACAACGGTGTAAGCAATTCAATTGCGATTACAGTTGCTGATGAAGAAGTTGCTGAAGAAGCGACGCGTTATTTATTTATAGATCCAATTACTTCTGACATAGATTCAAATCTAGCGGTATTTGATTATACAAAAAATCATACTTTCACAGTTAAAGTCAAGGCAGTCGGTGTAAAAGGCAGTGCGTCAAAAGGTGAAACTATTTCACTAGGTATTGCAGGGTCTTTAAGTGATGAACAGTTGCAAGATTTAGGCTTGAGTCATACAGGTCAGTCTTCTAAACAGACTGAAGCCGATGGTTATGCCACTTTTACTCTTGCTTACAAGGCGAACTTATCGCCTGAGCAAGCCGCTTTAGCCATTCAAGGTGTACCGTTAGTTGCGACTTCAGCAAATGGTAAGACACAAACATTGCGTCTAAACTTCAAAGCACCGACAGATCAAGGTGTGATTGATCTTGATCACTTTACAGTTGATATGTTGGGAGATTTGACTCTAGCAGTTGGTCAAGAGCAAACATTAACTGTTAATGTCACCGCAAAAGGTACAGATGGCGAAGTACTTAAAAATCAGCTGATCAGTATTGGTTTAAATGATGCAGCATTAAATAATGGTGTGAGTTACGTTTCTACACAAGCTATTCGCACAGATGTAAATGGTCATGCAAAATTTACAATTAAAGTAAAAGCGGGCAATGTAACTGAACTCACGAATCTAATTGCGAATGGTTTAACGGTAGTCGTGAAATCAACTCGTACAGATGGTTCCGCATTTACTGTTACAAAGAAAGTTGATGTTGCACAACCACCAGTCGTTTTACCAGAGCTTGCAGGTCTGGATATTGCATATGTAGGTAATATTCAAACTGTGTCAGTGTTGGGTGGTGAAGTTCGTGTTAAAGTTGTTGCAAAAGATAAAGACAATGCCATTATTCCAAATACACCAATTCAAATTGCTTTATCTTCGTTAACTAGCTCACGTGTGTCTTTATCTTCTAACTCGGCTGTAACCAACAGCAATGGTGAAGCAGAATTTACTGTTCGAGTTGCTGAAGGTGGGTACGATGCAAACTTGATTAAAAATGGTATCGTTTTTGCGGTAGTCGGCACAAGTTTAAATAACCCGAATGACCGTTTACAGCAAACCGGTTCAATTCAAGTTGAGATTCCAAAGGATTCTGTAAACTTACGTTTAACAGCAGATCAATCTAATTTGGAATTAGGTAAGAGCTATACAGTGCAAGTAGCCGTTAAGGACGAGCTTGGCGCAAACTCAGCTTACCCTGTGAATTTGGCATTGAATACAGAGGCAATTTCAGCTGGTGTGAAACTGAGTGAAGATTCAGTTTTAACGTCTGCTAATGGACAATTGCCAGTAACTCTTACATTACCTAAGAATATTCCAGCAGTTGCAAAACAAGCTTTATTAGACAATGGTATTCAGGTTAAAGGTATTATTACTAACCCTAAAGGTGAAAAGCTTGAAACTACGCTTAGCTTTACAGTCACTGAAGCGATTAATACGAATCACTTAACAATACAGAGTTCTAAATCGAATTTAAGCACTGCGGGTGACCGTTCAATTATAACTGTTGCATTATTAGATCGAAATAATCAGCCAGTTCGTAATCAGCCAGTAAGGCTGTCTGCAAATAACGCAGCTACTTTAATTATTGGAACACCAGGAAGTGGGCATCAAACCAATACCAGTGAACCTCAAACAGTGATTACGGATTCAAATGGTAATGCGTTCTTCTCGGTTGAGATTGATGGAAGTACAGTTGATGCTGATTTATTGATTGCAAGTGGAATCGAGCTAACTGCAAGTCATACTAATGAAGCAGGTACAGTATCTCAAATACACCGTTTAACAGCATTTACACCTGCACCTATTGTGACTCCAACACCACAACCACAGCCTGCACGTTATAGTTTACGTGTTGCAGCTGCTAAACCAACCATGAATGTACGTAATGATATGACGGATGTTACCGTGACTTTGGTTGATGCTAATGGTGGCGGCATAGCTGATAAGTATGTTGAATTGGCTATTGATAATTTTGCACGTAATGGGGCAATAATTGTAGGAGCATCAGGTTTAACCACAGATGCCAACGGACAAGCCGTATTTAAAGTACAAGTGGATGAGGGTGCACGAGATGGAAATTATGATGCTGCAACATTTGCAGCTGAAGATCTACGTTTAACAGCGAGATTTAAAGAAGAAGGCTTTATTGATGCGACTCAAGTAACCCAAGTTGATATTGTTCAGGCGGCAGTACAAAATCCAATTGCATCAATTGTAATAGGAGTAAACCCAACGGAAGTTAGTACATCGAGTGATGGAGTGTATTACACACGTAACCTTTCTGTGAGTGTGGTTGATTTTGATGGTAAACCTCTAGCTAATCAAGAAGTTGTGATGGATATTACACCTATTACTTACCGTAAAGGTCAGTACATCTGGAGAAACTCAGTTAAGCTAGGTGAAAAAACAGCTAGTGAACAATGGATTGCTGCAGGCGAACGTTATTATGATTTGACGAATCCAAATCATTATGTGCAAAATGGTTTGGTCATGCATAATAACGGTACGCCAGCTGATGATACAGATGATATACCTGCAAGCCTAAGCACTCAGCCAATCAGTGTTTGTCCAGCAAATGCTTCAGGTGTAGCTATTACTAATCCTGAAGTTATAAATGTACCTGTAAAAGTTCCAACATTCCTAGGACAAGGAGAAACCGCTAAATATACAACGGATAAAGATGGTAAATTTGACTTTACGATCCGTTATCCAAAAATTTATGCGAATTGGTTAAATGTTCAAATTGGTGCAGCATCTACTATCACTTCATTGCCACAAAGAACAACTTATAATTTAACTTTACCTGCTTTAACTAGCGATTATAGTTCGAATGGTACATTTGGACCTAACCTGCAAAGTCCGTATGGTGTAAATACAACAACATGCCCATAATTAAAAACTAAAAAAACAGCGCTTCGGCGCTGTTTTTTTATGGGAATCTAATTTAAAAATTAGAGCGAAGTCCCCACATTCACACCCACCGTCGGGCGTACTTGCATAGAACTACAAGCACTCAGCGCCAAGACACACATCACCACCAATAAAACTTTATTCATGCAACAAACCTTGAGATTTTGCCTGATTAAATAACGCACTAGAACGAGCGCCACTACGACAAATCATCAGAATGGGTTTTGGAAGCTCATTATAATATTTGGCGAATTCAAGAATGTCTGTTTGAGAAATTTTACCGCTGTTGACAGGTTGATAAATCACACTGATCTGGGATTTTTCCGCGATATTGCGTAATTCACTCACCTTGACTGCATTACCCATCTCTTGATCAGGGCGGTTCACAATCACAGATTTAAAACCTTGCCGCATCAACTGTGAAAATTTGGCAGCATTCATCTGACCTGCAACACTGACTTTGGTATTTAAAGTCTGAACATCGTTTTGAGCGTGACTCAGCGGGATACTGCTACAGATCAGAATACAGCAAAATACATACTTGAGGATGGGTTTAGTCATCCAACAAATCCATTTGTTTTGCCAACTGGAATAAGTTGTTTGAGCGGTTACCCGTACGGCAGAACATCAACACAGGTTTTGGCAATTCGTTATAGTGATTGGCAAAAGTACGCACATCGACTTCAGTAATTTGACCAGACACCACAGGTTGATAGACATAATCTAAACCTGCTGCACGTGCAGCTTCTTCAATTTGCGCACTGCTTGGTTGCTCGGCACCACCTTCCATATCTGGGCGGTTATTAATGATTGACTTAAAGCCTTTTTCTACAACTTGGCTCACATGTTCAGGACCAATTTGACCCGCAAAACCGACTTGTTCAGACATGGGAATACTCCATCATTTTATTCATGACAATATGCTTTATGATAGCATTAAGCAGATTCAAGAGCAGAATGTTCTGAAATATTTATAACGATAAAATAACGCAATGGAGCGCTTATGCATTCCTATACGGTCGAGCCTTTATATGTCAAAAGTGATCATGAGGTGATTGCTGCAGACTTTTATCGCCCTAAATCTATAGAAAAACCCGCGGTGATTCTGATGGCGCATGGTCTAGCAGCCTTGCGTCATTTTAAATTGGTGCAATACGCACAGCATTTTGCTCAGGCAGGCTATGCCGTGGTGTTATTCGATTATCGCTATTGGGGCGGAAGTACGGGGCGTCCACGTGAGTTGGTATCCATAGAGGCGCAGTTAGACGACTGGCGCAGCATGATTTCACATATCGCGGAACGTAAGTCGATTGATGCCAAACGCATGATTCTGTGGGGAACTTCTCTGAGTGGCGGATATGTGCTGAGTTTGGCCTCACGCTTACACAATATTGCCGCGGTCATGGTACAAGTGCCTTTTGTAGATGGTGCGGAAAGTGCCAAGTTATATCCTTTGCAGCAACTTCCGAAAGCCCTAAAAATTTCCAGTCAGGACTATATGGGAGCAAAGGTGGGGATGTCACCCAAAACGCTTGCAGTGGTGGCGCAAAAAGAACTATGTTTTTTACCGACTGCAGACAGTTATGCAGGTTATATGTCAATTGTGAACCCCGACCATTACTGGAGTGGGGAAATTCCTGCTCGGGTGTTTTTTAATTTGATTCGTTATCGCCCCATTCAAGAAGTGCGGCAAATCAACATCCCTGTGTTATTTATTGCTGCACAGCGTGACAGCCTGATTCCAATTGAATCGAGTCGTGAAACGGCCACCAATATTGCGCCTTATGTGCAATATGAAGAGTGGGATATGCAACATTTTGATATTTATCATGGTGAATGGTTTAAAAAAGTCATTCAGACCCAATTAGAGTTTTTACAGCAACTGTTTGGAGTTCAGTAAATGATTATTGTATGCCCTGGATGTGGTGCAAAAAACCGTGTACCTGAAGATAAATTATCTGCCAATCCTGCATGTGGGCAGTGTCATCAAGCGCTGATTCCGCTTGCACCCATTGAATTGAATGAGCAAAATTTTAGTCATTTTATCCAAAATAGCGATTTACCTATTCTGATTGATCTTTGGGCGGACTGGTGTGGTCCTTGCAAGATGATGGCACCACATTTTGCAACAGTTGCCAAGCAGAATCCGCAGGTGGTGTTTGCCAAAATTGATACCGAGGCCAATCCACGCTTAAGCAGTGCATTCCATGTGCGCAGTATTCCAACACTGGTATTGATGAATAAAAGCAATGAAATTGCTAGAATAAGCGGCGCGCTACGAGCGACTGAATTACAACAGTGGTTGGATCAGCAACTCAACGCCCAGTCTTAATGCACTGTTCGTGCTAATTTAATGCAAATGTCCGGAGTGAACGTGTCAGATTCTCATGCAAAACCAGAGGGAGTGCTTTCCCTACAAACAATTGCCATGCCAGCAGATACCAACTGGAGTGGAGATGTCTTTGGAGGCTGGATCGTTTCACAGATGGATTTGGCTGGTGCGATTCATGCCGAGCGTTTTAGTAAAGGACGTTGTGCCACGATTTCCATTAACCAAATGACTTTTTTGGTGCCTGTAAAAGTGGGCGATGTGATCAGTTGCTACACCAAAATTTTGAAAGTGGGCAATACTTCAATTCAAATGCAAATTGAAGTGTGGGACAGCCATGATGATTCACGTGAAGCTGTGCGTGTTACCGAAGGGGTATTTACCTTTGTTGCGGTTGATGTCAAAGGCTCAAAACGTCAGATTCCTGAAGAAGCCAAACAGAAGTTTTTAGAAGCTCAGGCTAGTCAAGCATCATAAGTATCAAGCTAGTCAAACATCGTAATGAAAAAAATCCCAGCACAGTAGCTGGGATTTTTTCTTGGAGAGGAAACAGGCGTTAGGCTTGTTTCTGCTTTAAATGTGCTTTTGACACCCATGCCCACAACATTTCACACTGAATCGGAGCTTCGCCTGATTCATCAATCACACTGACATTGACCAGTGTTTCACCTTTGTCGGTGCTGTGCATGAGTTGTTGCTGTTCTGGGCTTAATGTGGCAATCGCTGTCATTGCACCTTGAGTCGGACGTTTAAAGTCTACTTTCAAGCTTTTAATCAGCACAATGGCACTATCTGGTACATTCATAGCCGTTACAAAACCGGTGGCAGTTTCGGCCAACAGTGCCATAGCACAGGCATGCACCTGTCCAATATGGTTCTGCATGGCTTTATGATTGGCAAGACTGACCACCACTTGCGATGGGGTCACTTCGTGATAGCGAATTTTCGCAGTGCCCACCATCGGCACGACACGGCCAAAGGCTTGACTTAAAAGGCGGCTTTGAATGCCTTTCGGCAATTTTGATGTTGCTTTGACCAGTTTATTTAAGCGATTGGTTGGTGCCATGACATCCCCAAATTAATCTTTAAAGTTGTTAAATTGCAGCGGCAGACCAAATTGTTGCTCTTTCAAGAACGCCATGACTTGTTGCAATGTATCGCGTTTCTTGTCGGTCACTCGAATTTTGTCACCTTGAATAGAAGATTGCACTTTAATGCCACTGTCTTTAATGGCTTTGTTAATTTTTTTTGCGGTATCTGAGTCAAGACCATCTTTAAGTTTGATCACTTGAATCACATTTTTACCTGATGCGGTCATTTTTTGTGGGTCAAGCGCCTGAATGTCGACTTTACGCTTATAGAAGTGATTTTCGAGCATGGTATACACTTGCTCACATTGGAAATCACTTTCAGTGGAGATTTTAATCTCTTTGTTTTTTTCATTGAGGTCGATAGAAACATCCTGACCACGAAAATCGAAACGAGTACCGATTTCTTTTTGTGTGTTTTGAACCGCATGATTCACTTCAAAAAGTTCTAATTCAGAAACAATATCGAAAGAAGGCATAATGAAGACCTTTGCAAATGGAAACAATATCTGAGATGCTAGGGATGTTTTCTTCATTTGCCAAGTGTTGTTTTACATCAAAGGAGTGCGCAATGATCCGTAAACAAGAAATTACAACATTTGAGTTCCCAGCTGACGCGATTATCTGGGATGTACGTGATGCAAGTGCTTATGCAGAAGCTCATGTTAAAGGTGCTGTGAATCAGCCAATTAACGATCTATCAGCAGAGAGTCTTACTCAGGTGTCGGCGGATCAACCCATTTACATTTTATGTGGTGGCGGAAGTAAAGCCCCACGTGCAGCGGAAAAACTAGAAGGTTTGGACAGCTCACGTGAATATGTGGTTTTAATGGGTGGTACACGTGCTGCGCGCGACGCAGGCATGCCTTTGGAACAAGGTCACTAAGTATCATCAATATGAAGAAAGCGCCGTAAGGCGCTTTTTTGTTGGGTATCGTTTTATTTCTATTTTCTCTAAGCGAGCGTTAGCTTGAAGGTGGAGGAGCTTTAAAATAAGGCTTCTTGGTTTTCACCTTTTTCTGAAAACGTGTAGCTGCCAGTTTTTGTACTAAGTTTTTAGGTACAGCGCAGGCTTCTGCTAAAACTTGTGCCGCCAGTATTTCACTGCACAACGGGGCAAATAAAAAGCCTTTAGAACCGAGTCCTGCAAAGCTGTAAATTTCCTGATCATCACGCATTTTGCCAAGTAGGGGAAAATAATCCTTACTTTGGGCGCGTAGCGAAGCGCGACCTTGCCAAGTATCTACGGGTGCTAAGTTTTCGGCATACGCAGGAAAGACACTGTGGATAAGTTCGTAGTTATGCACATGGTCTTCTGCCAAGACGTCACAATCTTCCCGATTTGGATAAAACGATGCACCTAAAATCAGTTGATCGGCATTGAGCTGCATGCAATAGCCGCCATAGCTATAGGCTTGTGATAATGGCAAAGCCTGATCTGTATTATTTACCCAGCTAACTTGCCCACGAATGGGTTTAAGCACAGGGTAATGCTCAAAAAAAGCACCGCTTTGCAGCGCTGCACAGACGATGACATGATCAAACACTCCAAGTTCAGTATCTAGGCTGTGTAAGATCAGTTGCTGTGCTGTCGTGGTGATTTGTTTAATTTGAGCTTGCTGAAACTGAATGTGCGGATGCGCAAGAATTTCATCACGCAGTTGATGTGGAGAAACTGCTCCTGCTTGCAACAAGTTTAAACTGGCAAAGTCGCTTTGTGGCGTAAGTTCGGTTGCACTCTGTGCTGCTAAAATACCTTTTGGGTATTGTGTGGCTAAATCCAGCAATTCATCGGCATGTTTAAGTGCCAGTTGATGAATCTGCAACGGACGAAATGCTTTGAATGCGGCATAGTGATTTAAAGCATGTTGCCATGCCAAAGTCATTAAATGATCAGCACTTTGATGAATTGGGCAAAGTTTTGGGTTTAAGAGTGCCAAAGGATTGCCAGAACCGCCTGCAAGTGGCGCTGTTTGGTCATAGAGCGTGACTTGATGCCCTCGTTGGGAAAATGCCCACGCACAGCTTAAACCCGAAATTCCTGCGCCTATGATCGCAATATGGCGCTGTTGGTTGCTTGTTGTGGTATTTGTTGTAATTTGAGTTTCGTTCTGATCGGATATTGGCTCTATTTCAGGCGCTTGCCAGATGGCTTTCAGCATTTCCCGTTTATGCCCAAAACCGCGTGGGCGGGTGATGTGAATACCGTGTTGTTTTAAGCCACGTTTGAGTACGCCTGCCACACTAAATGAGGCAAAAGTCGTGCCATAATCGGACAGTGCTACAATCGGGTTGAGCACGGTTTCCTGCCACATATCGGGGTTACAGGCGGGTGCAAAGCCATCTAAAAACCACGCATTGACAGGAGCAGTTTTAGCAATGACAGGAAAAACCTCCTGAGCATCGCCTAGCCATAAATCTAGGCTAAAGCGTTCATCTGGAAAGTTTAAACGATGACAGCCTGCAATAGCGGCAGGGTATTGCTGAATCAGCTGTTCAGACAGATGACTGAGTTCGGGCCAAGCCGCTAAGGCACGTATAAGATCGGCTTTGCAAAGTGGAAATTTTTCGACAGAAATTGCGTGTAAATGGCTGCGATTATTGGGACGTACCTGTTGCCATAATTGCCAGAGCGCTAAAATATTTAAGCCTGTACCAAAGCCTGTTTCGCCTACACAAAAATATTCAAAATCATTCAGCGCTGCTAAACGGATGGGTAAGTCATTGCCCTGTAAAAACACATGCCGTGTTTCTAATAAACCGTTGTCTTTAGAGAAATACACATCGCCAAATTGTTTGGAAATGGGCACATCAATACCATCGACCAGTTGCCAATCCAGCTCGGCAGTTTGAATAGGCTGAAACAAAACCAGAGTACCTTAAATCAAGAGGTGAATGCTCACCTTACCATTGGCGGCGACGTTTGGTATAGACATAGCTAGCAATTAAGAAGCCGAGCAATACGCCAACCGCGAGTGTTGCAGCACCGTATAAAAACATTTGCGCACTGCGTTCACTTTGCAGTACTTGAACTTGCACGCCTAAATTATCGTTTTTAAGTTGCAGTTCCTGATTCTGTGCCAAAGCATCAAGGTTTGCCTGTTCAAGTTGTTGCAAACGTGTGCTCTGATCTTTAATCAAGGCTTTGGTTTTAGCTTCCTGAAGGGCTTTATTTTTGGCAATTTGTTCTGCAGTCAGGGGCTTATCTTGTGCAGGAGTAACCCCATTGGCTGTTGCTACAGCTGCCGTGTTGGTCACAGCAGCAGGAGCAGGTGCAGTAGGTGTGGTTGTGGCTGGCTCAACTGCATATACAGGTGAACTGAGCAGAACAGCAACAACACTGGCAACAACGAAACGCATAGCGCTTATCCTTGAGGGAATGCTTTATTGAATGGCTTAACGTCAATGTGGCTATATACGCCTTCTTTTAAGAAAGGTTCATCTTGTAGCCAAGCATCGAGTGCTTCACGACTGTCAAAATCGACAATCATGGTGCTGCCATAAAAGCCTGCTTGTGGATTGCTTGGGTCTTTTGGCATTGCCCCCGCCACAATTAAGCGACCTTCGGCATCGAGTTGTTGCAAACGTGCAAGATGTGCAGGACGGGTCGCAAGACGTTTTTCCAGTGTACCTTCACGGTCAGTACAACTCAGAACAAATAAAGGCATAGTTACTCTCGAATATCGCAGATCAGAAATTATTCAGATGTTTTAAAGTATTTGCGCAATACAATAAACTGCACAATGATAAAGGAAAACATCACAATCATGTCACCAAAAGCAGTGAATTCGCCCCAATATTTTCCGTCCATAAATAAAAATGCAAAAAATACGTGTAGGAAAGACATGACTGCAAACATGGCTGCCCAAGTATAATTCAGGTTTTTCCAGCCAGCTTCGGTCAAGTTGAACACAGGCCCAAATAAGCGTTGAATCAGTGGTTTACGGTCTTTGCTGAACCATGGTGATAGCAAAAAAGCACCTGCAAATACAATGTTTAAAATGGCAGCTTTCAGGCGAATATAAAAGTCATCGCTTAACATTAAAGTAACGCCACCAAAAATTACGGTCATAAACAGCACAATCCACTGTTGTTTATCTAAACGGAATTTTTGCATGATGAACAATGCGCCGTACACCACTAACATCGAGATGATCAGACCTGTGGTGGCCACCAAAATATGGTTGTTATCGACACCGCCTGCAGAGCCGATCAGTTGTAGTAATTGATGATTAGTGTCTTTTGGATCTACAGTTTTGTATAAATAAAAGAAAATAATGAGGGGCACAAAGTCTAAAAGTGCTTTCATGTTAGAGTATCTAAATCTGATCAAATAAATGACATAGTATAAGTGATGCACGGCGTAGATTTACATACACACAGTAATATTTCTGATGGAACTTTGTCACCTGGAGAATTGGTGTCTGCGGCAATTCAGCAGGGCATTCATACCTTGGCATTGACTGATCATGACACAATGGATGGGCTGGCTTTGGCAGAGCAAGCGGCTCAGGGGCAAGATTTAAAGATTATTTCGGGAGTGGAAATTTCCAGTCAATGGTCACGTCCTGCCACTAAAAAAAGCTATAGCGTGCATGTGGTGGCGCTAAACATGCAAAATCCTGCACCTTTACAGGCGCTGCTGGAACAGCAAAAACAAATTCGTGCAGAACGTGCCAAACAAATTTGTGATTTACTCACTCCGCTGATTGGACAAGATATTTATAATGATGTACTTCTTAAAGTCGAAGGCGTAGCAGATCGGATTACCCGTACGCACATTGCCAAAACCTTACAAGAAAAAGGCATTGTAACGCGTGTGCAGCAAGCATTTGATAAATACATCAAAGAAGGCAAAAAGGCTTATGTGAAATTTGATGGCTTGAGTTTGGAAGATACGATTCGGGTAATTCATGACAGTCAGGGTTTTGCCGTGTTGGCGCATCCAACCCGTTATGATTTATCTGCGACCAATATTCGTTATTTGATTGAAATTTTTGCCAAATATGGGGGTGATGCAGTGGAATTGCCGCCTAATATTGACCCTGCATCGACCCGTCAAATGGTGGATCGCATGATTGCTGAACATGGTCTAAAAGTATCTGTCGGCAGCGATTTTCATGGTGAAAATATGCCGTGGATTAAATTGGGCAATATTCCGCGGGTGAAAGATGGTCAAATTGGGATTTGGGAGAGTTTTGTTGAGTAACTCCCTCATCCCAACCTTCTCATATAAGCAGATGTGATATCCATTATTAAAATTTAGAAAGGATAAAAACTCCTTCTCCCTCTGGGAGAAGGTTGGGAAGAGGGTCTAAAGCAAATTATTGTCCTGTGCCTGAATTGGTGGTGGCGTTGGTTTACCCAACGTACCCAATAATTCAATTTCAATGGTTCTTACCATTGCATCTAAAGGTAAGTCATTGCTTTGCGTGCCAAAAGGTTCTTCAATTTCAGAACTGAGCGCATCCAGACCTAAAAAAGTATAAGCCAAAATACCGACCAAAAGCGGAGTCGCCAATCCGAGTGTAGACCCTAAACTAAAGGGCAACATAAAACAGAAAAAGTACACTGTTCGGTTAAGTAGGACTGAATACGCAAAAGGAAGCGGTGTGGTAGCAATACGGTCACAACCCGTGAGTACCAAACTCAGCTCTGTGACGTATTGATTCATTTGTGTGTAAATAATATCGGAAATTTCGCCCTCTTTAAGTGCTTGCATTAACTCCCATTGAATCAAACTGAGCGTGTATTGCGGCGCATTGGCTTGTTGATACAGTTGGGTAATTGCTTGCTGACTCATGCCACTGGTTTGAATTAACTCGGTTGGATTGGCAGTTTGATGACGCAGGCGGTCGCGCAAGACATTGGCAAATACAATGACGTGCTGAATGACGCGTTCACGTCGTGCTTGACTAAGTATACGGCAGTCGCGGTCAAAGTGGCGCGCGTTGGCAATCAGCATGCCCCAAAGTTTACGTGCCTCCCACCAACGGTCATAACAGGCAGAGTTTTTAAAGCCCAAAAAAATCGACAGCACCACCCCAATTAAAGTAAAGCCAACCAAAGGCAATTCTGGAAAATGAAAATAACCAATATAAGACAAACCGCCAATAATGGTGGAGAGTAGCATCACCACGCCCAAAGGCGGTAAGACCTTCGGTAAAATCGTGCCCCGCCAAGAAAACAGTAAGTTAAATACACTGGGTTGATCGACTATCATTTTATTAGAATCATCACAATTTTTTGATGATCTTCTGTGCTTGTGCAGGCTTTGTCAATATGCAAATTTTAAGTGTGCTCAAATTTAAGCAGTTGTTGTTCGGCAAAGGAAAAATTACCTTCACTTGAGATGATACAGTGATCGATCAAACGCAGCTCTAGCAACTGACAGGCTTGCTGAATCTGCTGCGTCAGGATTAAATCTGCACGTGAGGGATGTGGCAATCCGAAAGGATGATTGTGTGCAATCACAATCGCCGTAGCGTGTTGGCTAATTGCAAAACGCAGCAATTGATTAATAGAAATTTCACACGAATTCACTGCGCCATAAAATAACTTTTTAAAGCTGATTTTGCGTAAACAGGCATCTAGACAAAGTACCGCAAACACTTCTTGGGTTTCGCCCAAAAGTTCAAAACGCAAATACTCCATCAAACGTTTGGAGTTGCTAAGCTCTAGCGCATCTTGTTTTAAATGTTCAGCCACATAACGCCGTCCGAGTTCTTTAACTGCCATGAGCTGTGAATATTTACTGTTACCCATGCCGTGAAATTGACACAACTCGGCAATGGGTGCATCGAGTAAAGTAGTGAGATTGCCAAAATGCTGAATTAGCAATCGTGCCAACTCCACCGCAGAATGTTGTTGCGAGCCTGAGCGCAGGAAAATAGCCAGTAGTTCGGCATCGGACAAACTTGCAGCACCATTTTGAATCAGACGCTCACGTGGCCGTTCTTGTTCAGGCCAATGTTTAATAGATAAATGCATTGTTATTTGACTTTTTTATTCTAAATTTGAAACTTAAATCCCAACAGATCTCTTGGGAATGACATTATTTAATGCTATTGTGAGCGCCACTGCAACAAAAAGGTGGCTTATTTGTGAGCTTCGATTTAAGCGTACTCCCTCATAAAAACATTATTTTAGCTGTGACAGGCGGCATTGCGGCCTATAAAAGTGCGATTTTAGTGCGTCGTTTAAAGGATGCGGGGTTTAGTGTTCGCGTGGTCATGACCAAGGGGGCACAAGCTTTTATTACACCGCTGACCTTTCAAGCACTGTCGGGCAATCCAGTACATACCGAATTATTAGATACCGAAGCCGAAGCAGGCATGGGGCATATTGAATTGGCACGGTGGGCCGATTTAATTTTGGTTGCGCCCGCCAGTTGCGACACCTTAGCCAAATTTGCTGCAGGTCTGGCCGATGATTTGCTCAGTACTTTATATTTAGCCACCAATGCACCAGTGTGGGTTGCACCTGCCATGAATCAGCAAATGTGGGCCGCCAAAGCCACGCAGCGTAATTTAACCACTTTAGTGGAAGATGGCGTGCATGTAATTATGCCCGATGCGGGCGAACAAGCTTGTGGAGATGTTGGTTTAGGGCGTATGCCAGAACCTGAAGATTTGGCGCATCAGGTGACGCAGTATTTTCATCAGGCGCAGCGTGCTTTGGTGGAAAAATTTGGCATGTTGGCAGGTAAAAATGTCACCATTACGGCAGGTCCAACCCGCGAAGCTTTAGACCCTGTGCGTTATATTTCTAACCACAGTACAGGCAAAATGGGTTTTTCTTTGGCGGCAGCCTGTTATGCGGCAGGGGCAAAAGTCACGCTTATTGCAGGTCCAGTTAGCTTAGATACACCAAATGGGGTACAGCGAATTAATGTGTCTTCTGCAATTCAAATGCTAGATACCAGTTTGCAGATGCTTGAACAAGGCTGTGATATTTTCATCGCTACAGCCGCGGTGGCAGATTACCGCGTGGCAGAAATTGCGGAACACAAAATTAAAAAATTAGGCGATGAGCTGAATGTGGCGTTGGTCAAAAACCCTGATATTGTTGCGACCATTGCACAACAGGAAAAACGTCCGTTTATGGTTGGCTTTGCTGCAGAAACCCGCAATGTAGAAGAGTATGCAGCAGGCAAGTTGGTGGCGAAAAAGCTAGATATGATTGCCTGCAATGACGTTTCCCGTGCTGATATTGGTTTTGCTTCCGATGAAAATGCCATGACGGTATTTTTTGCCGAAAGCTACCGTATGGAAAAACGCGATTTGGAAAAAGCCTCGAAACAGGAAATTGCGCAGCAATTGGTCGAAGCGATTCATGATGCCTTGTATCGAGATCCATCTCAGGATGATGATTTTTAATTTTGATCGTCCATCAGCAAACGGATGACATAAAAAACCGCTGAAATTTCAGCGGTTTTTTTATATCCAATCGCGAATTAAGCTTGACCTTCAGCTGCAGCGGCTTGAGCACGTTGCATATTGGCTTCAAACTCGGCATCGAAGTTGATTGGCGTTAACAATAATTGTGGGAAGCTGCCTTTGGTAACCATATCATTCACTGCTTCACGCAAGAATGGGAACAAAATGTTCGGGCAGTATGCGCCAAGAATGTACGGTAAACGCTCTTCTTCAACGCCATCAATCAGGAAAATACCAGCTTGGGTAACATCAACAATAAATGCAGTATCGCCCGCGTTGTTGGCTTGAACCACAACTTTTAATGCTACTTCAAAGTGGGTTGGATCAATTTTTTCTGCAGAAGATGACAGGTTGATGTTCAATTCAGGCTGCCATTCTTTGGTAAATACTTGTGCCCCAGGAACTTCAAAAGAAATGTCTTTGGTATAAATACGCTCTAATGCCAATTGTGGTTGAGCTTGTTGTTCTTCACTCATGTTAAATCCTTAAGAGTTGGTTATCGTGTTATGTTTATGCCAATAATTGATCGAGCTTGCCTTCGCGATCTAACGCATATAATTGGTCAAAGCCGCCAATAAACTGGTCATTGATGAAAATTTGTGGAACGGTACGATGATTGGTGCGTTGCATTAATTCAACACGTACTTCAGGCGCTTCATTCGACAAATTAATTTCTTTATAGGCAACGCCTTTACGCTCAAGGAGTTGTTTTGCACGAATGCAGTATGGACATACAGTCGTTGAATAAATAGTGACTTCAGCCATGATTGTTCTCCTTGCGAAAAATATTGGGTAAAACTATTTGCTTTTTACTAAAGGTAAACCTTGTGCTTTCCAGTTGCTAATACCGCCATCTAAACGATAGGCATCGGTATGTGCGACCTGTTGTAAAGCACTGCCTGCAACCTGACCCAAGTTACAGATAAAGACCAATGGGCGATCTGAGGTTTTTAACTCTTCAACATGCTTGGTAATTTGGCTATAGGGAATATTGCGGCTACCACTGATATGACCTTCACGGAAATCTTTGGCATCACGTAAATCAATCAACATGGCATTTTTAGCTTTGACTAAAATACCCAAAGATTGTGGGGAAATTTTGCGACCATTGCGTTGACCTTCTAACACAAAGAACAACACTACCAATACAGCCAGCGTCCCAAATAAGAAGGGATGATTCCCCATAAATTCGAACCAACGTTCCACAAGTCACCTAATTACAATGTCAAAATTGTTCAAGAGTATAGCGTATAAATATGGCGATCAAAAACACCGCTTCAAGGGCAGCGCCATAATAAAATTAATTTTTTTGTTGCGCTTCGGCAATTTCATCACACAGTCTTAAATAACTGTCTAAACGACGCGATAATATTTCACCTTCTGCAGCAGCCAGTCGCAGCGCACATTGCTTTTCATGTTTATGGGTACAGTTGCGGAATTGGCAATGCCCCAGCAGGTTTTCAATTTCAGGAAAACCATTTTGAATTTTATCTTGGCTTAAGTGCCATAAACCAAATTCACGAATCCCCGGTGAGTCAATTAAGGCTGCACCATCTCCAAAGCCAATTAAGCGGGTAGAGGTTGTGGTGTGTTGTCCAAGTGCTGAGTTTTCTGAAATGATATTGGTCTTTTGCGCCGCTTCAGGCACGATGGCATTAATCAGCGAGCTTTTCCCCACACCCGATTGTCCAACAAAAGCCACCGTTTCACCTGCCAAACGTGCCGCCAAATGCTCTAAATTCGCATCGGACTGGGTTTGCATGACTTCATACCCCAAGTCTTGATATTCCTTAAGCAAGTCTAAAATCGGGTCGTTTTCTTTGAGCAAATCAGATTTGTTTAAGACCAATAAGGCGGGAATATCGGCATCGGCACAAGCAACCAAATAGCGGTCAATCAAGCCCGGTGCAGGTTCAGGCAAAGGCGCAAAAACAATCACAATCAAACTGATATTGGCGGCAACAGGTTTAACTTTGTGATAACGATCAGGTCGGGTCAATAAAGATTGGCGTGGATGAATCGCGGTAATAATCCCTAAACCTGTATTCGGATCGGCTTGCCATTTGACCCGATCTCCCGTCACCAATAATTCTAAATTGGTGCGAGTATGACAACGCCAAATGCTGCCTATTTCGATAGGTTTCCAAAACGGTTCAGGCTCACCTGCGTGCACCACAGGTTTTTCAGGATGAATTTCAGGAACAGATAAAGCCTGCACTTCTAATTGACGACCATAGTGTTGTACCACCAAGCCTTCTAAATCATGTGAAGTGTCAATGTCTGCCTGACGTGACTTGTGTTGTTTTTCAATTCGACGTTGCTGTTGTTCAGTCAATCGACGCTTACGAATTAAAGCCATTCATATCCTAAAAAACCATGAACTCAGGATGGCAAAAATAGCATGAAGCGGGGGCACAGTTACAGCCAAGAAGCAAGAAATTTGCTACTATGTTGTTTTTAAGCCGAATAAGATTGCACATTTATGAGCAGCACGCCTGATACTCGCCTCATTTGGATTGATTTGGAAATGACAGGTTTAGATACCGATAACGACCAAATTATTGAAGTGGCTACCATTGTGACCGATGATCATTTAAATATTTTGGCAGAAGGTCCTGTGCTGGCTGTGCATCAACCTGATCGTATTTTAAATGCCATGGATGAGTGGAATACACGTCAGCATGGACAATCGGGCTTAATCGAGCGTGTGCGTCGCAGCAAACTCACTGCGCAGGATGCAGAACAGCAAACTATTGAGTTTCTGAAAAAATGGGTTAATCCTAAAACATCGCCAATGTGTGGCAACTCCATTTGCCAAGACCGCCGTTTTTTACACCGTTTAATGCCTGAATTGGAACAATATTTCCATTATCGAAATTTGGACGTATCATCAGTGAAAGAGTTGGGAAAGCGCTGGCGTCCAGAAATTATGAGCGGTTTGAAAAAGAATGCGTCGCATTTGGCGATGGATGATATTCGTGATTCGATTGCTGAGCTGAAATATTATCGCCAGTACTTTTTTATTATGAATTAAGACTAAAATTTTTTTCTGCGTAAGAGATGGCGCTATCACAGTAATAGCGATCTCTTACGCTTAAACTGTGTTGGTCACTCATAAATAAGAAATAATAAGATATGACTCAGCATTGCCTTATGCCTTACTTTATATAAAGATATTAGAGGCAAGTTTGTATAAAGCTAAGCAATGCTTAGGTGTTCATTGGTTAAAAGCCAAGCAAAACCAAAAGCTTTATTTTCCTGCCTGCCAAAATGCTTCACCTGCCTGAATTGGGTCGCCTGTTTGCGCCAAAGTCTCAAGCCAGACATCATATTGCGCGATGATTGGATGTTGGCTAGGGTGAAAGTCAGGTTTAAACCAATCACGATATTGTGATTGCATTTTGCGTAATTTCCCTTGTTTGCCAAACAGCCATTGCAAGCCACGTACATTCATTTTAAGGCGCTGGGTACGATTAAACCCATCGCATCTCAGCATGACATTGGCGCGGTACAGGGTAAATCCGAACATTAAACCTGTGGTCAGCACCAACGCCATTTTTCGAGTCACTTCAGGCACATTGCCCACCTGTTGCATCACATCAAACGCCACATCACGATGTTCCATTTCTTCAATCGCATGCCATGCAAATAAAGCACGGACATAAGGATGTGCATCTTGCAGCGTGTCTTTTTCGCCATAAAAAGTTTCTGCCATAAGTGCGGTTAAATGTTCCGCAGCTGCTGTCATGGCGATGTTGTATTGGGGCGAGCGATATTTCAGTTCAAACTTAAACACTTTGTTTAGACGCTGAATAAACTGATCTACAGGCATGCCTTGATCTTTCATGACCTGATTCATTTTGTCGTGTGCAATGCCGTGCTGAGCTTCTTGTCGAATAAAATCGGCAACACGCTGTTTTAAGTCAGGGTCTTGAATTTGATCACGGAACAAACGTACCGATTGAATGAAATAACGCTCGCCATCAGGAAAAGTCAGGCTCAAAGCATCAAACATGCGGGTTAAAAACGGGTCACCTGCAAACCAGTAACGCGGCACATCGGCTAATTTAAAATCGAGATTGCTGCGTACTATGGGCGCAGCATGATATTGGACAAGTGCATTCATTTTATTTTATTTCACTCTGGTCAATCCTGTTTGCATTATGTCGGGCTTTGGCAGATTTGTTTTGACAGTATTTGCCAGTTTTTATACATTAAGCGACAAAAGAAAATGATGCATGTCAAAATGAGCAAGCACATGAGCGAAATTCAAATTCCGAATGGTTATTATCAACTTTGGTTACGTTATTTATCTGCACAGGGCAGAGTTCCTGAGCAGCTTGGATTTTCGCCTGCACAATTGCAGCAGTTACAGCATGTGTTGGCATTGCCTATGGATACCCAATCGTCTTATCAATTTTTTAATGAGATCATCCAACACAGTATTCAGTTTTTAGATTGTCCAACGCTTGTTTTTGAATTGGCGCGTTATATTCAGCCTGAACATTTTGGTGTGCTCGGCTATATGGCATCGCGTAGTAATAGTGTTGCAGAAGCCCTTCAATATATGATGCGTTTTAGTCGTTTGGTGGTAGATGGTACGGCAGCCGTACCGATGCGACTGGAACAACAACCAGATGCTTTATATTTATCATGGCCGTTGGTGGATGAAAAATACAGCTTGGTTCATGAAATGACTTTTGCCTGTATGATTCAATTGGCCATGCAAATTTTTGATTTTCAACACTCTCCGATACGGGAGATTCATTTTGCCCATGCACCGCGTATGGCGATGCTGCATTATGAAAAGTTTTATGGTTGTAAGGTTTTATTTAAGCAAGCGGAATATCAAATTGTTTTAAATTTAGAAAGCCTCAGTTTAAAACCACAGCAAGCCGATCCCTCTTTAATTCATTTACTCACCAAACAAGCTGAAGATGCGATTGCGTTAAAACCACAATTAGAAACCGTGCAGCAGCAAGTCCAAGAGCAGGTGGCGCATTATTTACGTTATGAACAGCAAGTGCCGAGCATTGAATGGGTGGCGCAGCGTTTATTTCGTTCAGGGCGTACGTTACAGCGTCAGCTTAAACAGGAAGGTACGGGTTTTAAACAGATTCTTGAAATAGAACGGATGCAGCGCTGTGAAAACTTACTGCGACAAAATGTGAGCCTAAGCGATATTGCACAGTTGTTGGGTTATTCAGACCAATCGGCTTTGGCGCGTGCCTATAAAGCCTGTACAGGACAGACCTTGCTAAAACGTAAACAGCAGTTGCAGCAAGCTGAGGATGCACTTTCTCTACAGCAAAATACGCCATAAATAGTATGGATTGGCTCATTATCAACAGGTGATTTCGCGCTAAGAGATTGAAAATAAGCTGTGTGTAGCCATGACCGAATCAGCTTTTGCAAGGTTGATAAAGCCTAAGATAAAACCTGAAGTTGTTTATTTTTATCAATATTTTTAAATTTAAAAGCACGATTGAGCAAGTTTCAAAAACCGATAAGCAGGCAAAATTAGGCATCTTTGATCATTGAGAAAAAAGCGCAAATATCAGTAAATGTAGCCTCGCGGTTGTTCTGAATAAATCGTTTTGCAAACAGAAATGCAGCAACCCATGCCTGTGCGCTATTCATTGAGTAAAAAATAGCGTTACAATGGGTCAATTTGTATTTCTACAATAGCAAATGTCTCAGTTTTAATCATTCAAGGAAAATACAACCCTATGTCACGTTTAGCCACACGATTTGCACAGCTTGAATCTCAACAGCGTAAGGCCTTGGTTTCTTATGTTATGGCAGGTGACCCTCATCCAGAAGTCACAGTTCCGTTGTTACATCAAATGGTCGAGGCAGGGGTAGATGTCGTTGAATTAGGTTTGCCGTTTTCAGACCCAATGGCTGATGGTCCAGTAATTGCCCTCGCTGCAGAGCGAGCGTTGGCAGGCGGAACCAATACGCTAGATGCTTTAAACATGGTCAAAGAGTTCCGTCAAAAAGATCAGGAAACTCCTGTGGTATTGATGGGATATTTAAACCCTGTAGAAGTCATTGGTTATGAAAAGTTTGTTGAATATGCACATGACTGTGGTGTCGATGGTGTACTTCTGGTCGATTTACCACCTGAAGAAGCCCAAGAATTTGATGAAGTCCTGAATAAATATGGGATGAATCAAATTTTCTTGTTAGCGCCAACTTCTACACCAGAGCGTATTCAATTTGTTGCAAACCAAGCCAGTGGCTTTATTTATTATGTTTCTTTGAAAGGCGTGACGGGTGCAGCAACACTTGATGTTGCAGAAGCAGCAACCCGCATCCAACAGATTAAAGCTGTAACCAACGTGCCTGTGGGTGTGGGTTTTGGCATCAGTGATGCTGCATCTGCCAAAGCAATGGGCGCGGCTGCCGACGCAGTCATTGTCGGAAGTGCTTTTGTAAAACAATTTGCGAGCTTAGCACCAGAACAAGCCGTCATTGCAACGGTTAATAAAGTGAAGGAGCTTCGAGCTGCGCTCGATGAGTTAGTATGAGTCAAGAAGTGAAAACAGGGAAAATTCTAAGCCCATCGACGCCGTGGACTGCACGTGGTGTACCTGGTATTGAAACACCAGATGAGCAACAAGCGTTAAAAGCGATCTTTACTGAACCAACGATTGAATGTCCAGAATGTCATGCCTTGGTGACACGTACGGCAATGTCATTCAACGCTTATGTATGCCCACAATGTGATGAACATTTACGCATGAAAGCGCGTGAGCGTTTAACTTGGTTCTTTGACCAAGTACAAAACGAATTAGGTCAAGAATTCTCTGCCAAAGACCCACTCAAATTTGTAGACAGCAAAGCTTATCCTGAGCGTATGACTGAAGCGCAAAAGAAAACGGGTGAAACCGAAGCGTTAGTGGTTATGCAGGGCTTATTAAAAGATATGCCAGTCATTGCTTGTGCATTTGAGTTTGACTTTATGGGCGGCTCAATGGGTACTGTCGTTGGTGACCGTTTTGTGCAAGCTGCTGAACGTGCGATTCAGCAAAAACAACCGTTAATTTGCTTCGCAGCATCGGGCGGTGCGCGTATGCAAGAAGGCATGTTGTCATTAATGCAAATGGCGCGTACTTCTGCAGCAATTCAACGTATGAAAGAAGCAGGCTTACCTTACATCGTAGTATTAACACATCCTGTATATGGTGGTGTAACTGCATCATTGGCGATGCTGGGTGATGTGCACATTGCAGAACCTAAAGCGATGATTGGTTTTGCAGGTAAACGTGTCATTGAGCAAACTGTACGTGAAAAACTGGAAGAACCGTTCCAACGTGCAGAATACTTACTTGATCATGGTGTGGTCGATCAAATTGTCCATCGTCATGCATTACGTGATACAGTTTATCGTATTCTTGCGAAACTGATGAACTTGCCTTGAACACAGCACCTCTTGCAACCGATGATTTAAACACATGGCTCAATTATTGGAGCCATGTTCACGTTACGGGTATTGATTTAGGTTTGGAGCGGGTTATTCCCGTTGCAGAAAAACTGGGGTTGACCCATCCTAAAGCCAAAGTCATTACGGTTGCGGGAACCAATGGCAAAGGCTCAACCACAACCACTTTAGCGGCTATTTTAAATGCGCAGGGCTATCGGGTTGGGTTGTACCAATCGCCGCATATTTACCGTTTTAATGAACGGGTCAAATTAGCAGGCGTCGAGGTCGATGACCAAAGTTTGATTGATGCTTTTGTGCAAGTCGATCAAGCACGACGTGATTGCGATCTGAGTTTATCTTTTTTTGAAGCCACGACTTTGGCAGCCTTTGTGATTTTTAAAGCACGTGACTGCGATGTGTGGGTGCTTGAAGTCGGTTTAGGTGGGCGCTTAGATGTGGTCAATGTCGTTAATCCAGATGTGGCGGTTATTACCAATATCGGTTTAGACCATGTCGATTGGTTAGGCGATAGCATCGAAAAAATTGCCTATGAAAAAGCAGGCATTATTCGTCCTAACATTCCTGTCATTTTTGCAGGTCAGCAAGATTTGCCTCAAGCTATTCAAGATAAGGCAGCAGCTTGTAATGCACCATTGTTTACCCTGAATCGTGATTATTTTTATCGGGACATGCAAGATGGTGAGTCGTGGATGTTTGCTGCATCGGGCTGCACCTTAAAACTTCCAGCAGGCAGCTTGGCACTTGATAATATTTCAACGGCTGTGGCAGCAGTCTTGCACAGTGGTTTAGAAATCACCCAAGATGCAATTGCACAAGGTATTCAAACGGCTAAATTGGCAGGACGTTTTGAAGTTTGTCAAATTCAGGGCAAAACCGTGATTTTTGATGCAGGACATAACCCGCATGGCGTTGAATTTTTGTTAAAGCAATTGCGCAATTTCTTAAATTACAATAAACAGTACACTGAAGTGGTCAGTGTTTTTTCAATGCTTGCAGATAAAGATATAAATTCTGTGGTTGAGTTATTGAAAGATAGTGTCGTAATGTGGAAAATTGCCACATTAAATGTGCCTCGTGCGGCAGAGATCACGGTTTTGGATCAGGCTTTGCAAGGCGAAACAATACAACACTTCGACAGTATACAATTGGCTTTTAAATCAGCACTGGATGAAACAAAAAATAATCAGCTGATTTTGGTATGTGGATCATTTCATACCTTAGAAGCGGTATGGGAGTATTTGGAAGAATGTCAATGAATAACAAACAGCGCTGGATGGGTGGCGTTGTTTTATTAGGTGGTGGTGTTTTATTGGCAGCATTGCTTTTAAAAGGGCAAGAAGAAATACATCAAAATAATGTGAAAACCCCAAGCCAAGCCGAACAAGTTCAACATAAAAATGCCAATCAGGCAGAAATGGTGCAATTGCAACCTTTAACTGTCGATGTGCAAACCGAGCAGCGTCTGCTTGAAGAGCAGCGCCGTGCGCGTGAAAAAGCAGTAGCGGAGCAAGAAGCACGTGCAGCTGAGTTTTTAGCGATGCAACAACAGGCAGAAGCTGAAGCAGCGCGTAAAGCTGCAGAAGAATATGCTGCCTTAAATGCATTGCGTTCTGGTCAGCAGCAAAGTTCTGACAATATTCCACCGGAATTGGTCGAAGATGAACAAGCCAAGCAAAAGCGTTTGGCTGAAGAAAAAGCTGCCCAGCAAAAGAAGTTAGAGCAGCAAAAGGCAACGGATGTCAAGAAAGCTGCTGAGTTAAAAGCCGCGCAAGAGCGTAGTGCTGCAGAGAAAAAAGCAGCAGATGAAAAGCGTTTAGCGGAAGAAAAACGTATTGCAGAAGAGAAGCGCAAAGCGGAAGAACAACGCCAAGCCGATGCAAAACGTAAAGCTGAACAAGAGCGCAAAGCAGCAGAAGCGAAAAAAGAAGCAGAACGTAAGGCTGCCGAAGAAAAACGTAAAGCTGAGGAAAAACGCAAAGCTGAAGAAGCTGCCAAGAAAAAGGCTGAAGCTGAAAAAGCACGTAAGTTATTGGAAGAAGGCGATAAGCAGTGGATGGTACAAGTGGCTTTGGCTGCTAACCAAGCCAATGCCGATGCTTTGGCGGCAAAACTGAAAGCCAAAGGTTATAAAGTCACCCAAAGTCCAACGTCTAAAGGGGTTCGGATTATGGTTGGGCCATCTAAAGACCGTGATGCTGCCGATGCAACCCGTAAGAAAATTACCGCAGACCCAAGTTTGAATATGAAATCTGCATGGGTGATTGATTGGGTGCCGTTAGATAAACGCGACTAGATCATTCGATCAAAATGTTTATTAAAAAGGATTTAATCTTTTGGGTTAAATCCTTTTTTATTTAGGCTTTTGGTATTTGATATTGCGCTAAGGCAATTGGATCATGTGCGCAAATAATCTCAACTTGTGGTGCAGTTTGAGCCAAATGCTGAATATTCGCTAAAGTCTTTAAACGCATTAAATTATTTTCTGCAAACAAATACTCAACTGTATGTAGTGCTGGGAAGCATTGTTTAGGGTCTAGCTGTGCTTGCGCATAATAAGCATCGCCACAGAAAAATAACCAGCCCTGTGCCTGCCGAATGGCAATGCCACAATGACCAGCGGAGTGTCCAGGCAAAGGAATCAGTAAAATTTCATCCTTAAAAATTGTTAAACCTTGCACACGATTAAAATTAAACCAAGCTTCACCTCGGGTTGGTTCTAAAAAATCCCAATGAGTATGTTGCTGAAATTGCTTAGGTTTATAACGCATGCGATTTTTTAAAGACTTTAAATTGCAGGCTGCCTTGTATTCACTCGCGAAGATATGCACAGTCGCGTTTGGAAAATCAGCAATCCCACCCGCATGATCAAAGTCCAAATGCGATACCAAAATATGTTGCACATCACTGGCCTGATAACCAAGTTGCTGGATTTGCTTGAGTGCGGTCTGGCTTAAGTCGTGTTGAATCCGAGCGGTATGGGTCAGTAATGTGCCTAAACGCTGTTTGGGATGTAAATAATCCTCAACGCCTAAGCCTGTATCGACCAAGACCAAGCCTTGATCTGTTTCTAATAATAGACAATGGCAGACCAATTTTGCCTGCCAACCTTGTTGTCCAAATAAAGGCGCACAGATTGGGCAAAACGTGCCGCAATGTAAATGATGAATGTTGTAGATCACAAAATGACGTTTTTTTATGAATGTTATTTTGCTTATACCTGATCTGTTGTGTGTCGCCAATCATAATTGGATTAACGGAATTGGAGCATAAAAAAGCCTATCCGAAGATAGGCTTGCTCATGTAACACTTAATTAAGTGCGGTTCGGTTGTTTGGTCAAACGTAAATAAGGCTTGATGGCTTTATATCCACTTGGGAAGCGTTCTTTAAGTTCCGCTTCATCCTGAATGGCAGGCACAATGACCACATCTTCACCATCTTGCCAGTTGGCAGGCGTTGCAACCTTGTAATTGTCAGTCAGTTGTAGTGAATCAATGACACGTAAAATTTCGTGGAAATTACGTCCTGTAGAAGCAGGATAAGTAATAATCAAGCGTACTTTTTTATTTGGATCAATAATGATTAATGAGCGGACAGTCAGTGTTTCGCTGGCATTCGGGTGAATAAAATCGTACAGGGTAGACACTTTACGATCTTGGTCAGCAAGAATTGGGAAATTAACCGTCGTGTTTTGGGTTTCGTTAATATCTTGAATCCAGCCTTTATGAGATTCAGCATCATCTACAGAAAGTGCAATCGCTTTGACATTGCGCTTGCTGAATTCATCTTTCAGTTTTGCGGTATAGCCTAGCTCGGTGGTGCAGACAGGTGTGTAATCGGCAGGATGCGAAAATAGAATGCCCCAGCTGTCACCTAAAAATTCATAAAAATCAATTGGGCCTTCATTTGAATCTTGTGTGAAGTTGGGTGCGATGTCACCTAAGCGAATAGTCATTGTGTACCTCTGTCTTGTTTTGTTGTGTGATGTATGCGTACTACTATGCGCCATTCCTTTTGCAGAATTAAATAGTGTTTTTGTATGTGCTTATGAATAATTTGAATATGGTGTGTCATTTTTATTGCATTTTCAAAATAGATTGATGTGTGATTGCTATATATCGTCCGCTCGAAATTTGTTACATTAATTGCTACTTAGCAGCGAGAAATGGCAAGTAGAGATTGGAATTTTTAATAGGTTTTTGTGCAAAACCCTTGTACTTCAAATTTCTAGCACCATAATAACCACTAAGAAAAACCTATTTATTTGACAAGCAAGATTTAGAGAGTTTATTCATGTTGGCAAGTCTGATCGGAGGAATCTTCGGTACTAAAAATGAGCGCGAACTCAAACGCATGCGTAAAATCGTAGACAAGATTAATGCGCTCGAGCCGACGATATCTGCCTTAAGCGATGCAGACTTATCTGCAAAAACCGAAGAATTCAAACAACGTTATAACAAAGGCGAAAGTTTAGATAAACTATTACCAGAAGCATTTGCAGTATGTCGTGAAGCGGCTAAACGTGTCATGAGCATGCGTCACTATGACGTGCAGTTGATTGGTGGTATTACCTTGCACGAAGGTAAAATTGCAGAAATGCGTACAGGTGAAGGTAAAACCCTAATGGGAACTTTGGCCTGCTATTTAAATGCTTTAAGCGGTCAGGGCGTGCACGTCATTACTGTGAACGACTACTTGGCGCAGCGTGATGCTGAACTCAACCGTCCTTTATTTGAGTTTTTAGGTTTAAGCATTGGCATTATCTACTCCATGCAAGACCCGACTGAAAAAGCACAGGCTTATCGTGCAGACATTACTTACGGTACCAATAACGAATTTGGTTTCGACTACTTGCGTGACAACATGGTGTTCTCGCTGAGTGAGAAAAAACAGCGTGGTCTGACTTATGCCATTATTGATGAAGTGGACTCGATCTTAATTGATGAAGCACGTACCCCATTAATCATTTCTGGTCAAAGTGATGACTCATCGCAGTTATATGCAGCAATCAACACCATTCCGCCAAAATTGCATGCACAAAAAGAAGAAAAAGTAGCCGATGGTGGACATTTCTGGATTGATGAAAAACAACGTACTGTAGAAATGACCGAAATTGGTTATGAAACGGTAGAAAATGAATTAATTCAAATGGGTTTATTGGCAGAAGGCGAAAGTCTGTATTCTGCATCTAACCTGAATTTGGTGCATCACGTATCTGCAGCTATTCGTGCGCACTTCTTGTATCAACGCAACGTGCATTACATCATCCATGATGGTGAAGTGATTATTGTCGATGAAAACACAGGTCGTACCATGCCTGGCCGTCGCTGGTCAGAAGGTTTGCACCAAGCGGTAGAAGCGAAAGAAGGTCTAGAAATTCAGCCCGAAAACCAGACTTTAGCGACCACAACCTTCCAGAACTATTTCCGTTTATACAAAAAGCTTTCGGGAATGACGGGTACTGCAGACACTGAAGCTGCAGAAATGAAAGAAATTTATGGTCTTGATGTGGTCATCATTCCAACGCACCGACCAATGATTCGTAATGACCAAAACGATTTAATTTATTTAAACCGTACTGGTAAATACAACGCGATTATTCAAGAAATTCAACGCGTGCATGAAGCGGGTGTCGCACCAATTCTGATTGGTACAGCGACCATTGAAGCTTCAGAAATTTTATCGGATAAACTGCGTGAAGCAGGTATTCAGCACGAAGTATTGAATGCGAAGCAACACGAACGCGAAGCTGACATCATTGCGCAAGCAGGCTCACCACGTGCGGTGACTATTGCCACGAACATGGCGGGTCGTGGTACAGATATTTTGCTAGGTGGTAACTGGAAAGCTTTGCTAGCCAAAATTGAAAACCCAACTCCTGAAGATGAAGCGCGTTTAAAGGCAGAGTGGGAACAAAACCATGACATGGTGTTAAGTTCAGGTGGCTTACACATTATTGGTTCAGAACGTCACGAATCGCGCCGTATTGACAACCAGTTGCGTGGTCGTGCAGGTCGTCAGGGTGACCCAGGCGTGTCACGTTTCTATTTGTCACTTGAAGATGACTTAATGCGTATTTTCGCAGGTGATCGTGTTGTAGCAATGATGCGTGCTATGGGCTTGCAGGAAGATGAAGCGATTGAACACAAAATGGTGTCACGCTCTATCGAAAATGCACAGCGTAAAGTTGAGGCACGTAACTTCGACATCCGTAAAAACTTGTTGAAATACGATGACGTAAACAACGAACAACGTAAGATCATTTATTCACAGCGTGATGATATTCTGGCAGAAAGCACGCTGCAAGACTATATTGAAGAAATGCACCGTGAAGTGGTCACAGGTATGATCGCCAATTATATTCCACCAGAATCAATTCATGACCAATGGGATATTGATGGTTTAGAGCGTGCCTTGCGTGATGATTTGGGCGTCGAATTACCAATTAACCAATGGCTCGAAGATGATCGTCGCCTAGATGAAGAAGCTTTGGTTGAACGTATTGCCGATGAAATTGTGACACGTTACCGTGCACGTCGTGAGCAAATGGGTGATGAATCTGCTGCGATGCTAGAACGCCACTTTATGCTCAGTTCACTTGATCGTCACTGGAAAGATCACTTGGCGGCGATGGACTATTTGCGTCAAGGTATTCATTTACGTGGTTATGCACAAAAGAATCCTGAGCAAGAGTACAAAAAAGAAGCCTTTAACTTGTTTGTGAATATGTTGGGCGTGATTAAAGCCGATGTTGTTACCGATCTTTCGCGTGTGCATGTCCCAACACCTGAAGAATTGGCAGCGATGGAAGCACAGCAGCAAGCGCAAGCAGAAGCGATGCAGCTTAATCTTTCACATGCTGATGTAGACGGTTTAACGGGCGAAACCTTTGAATCAGAACCACAGTACAGTGCTGCTGAGCAAACGGTTGTTCCACCTGCAAGCCGTAACTCGCCATGCCCATGTGGTTCAGGACTGAAATATAAACAGTGTCACGGTAAAATCTAAACCTGACTTGTTACAACATAAGCAGAACTTTGGCTCTGCTTTTTTGTATTTTGGGGCGCAAAATCTTTGTGGTAATAGTTTTGCAAGATGTGTATAGCATTTGCAGATTTTGGAATTAAATGCTATTTAGTTGCACATGCAATATCCATGTGTGGAACAAAAAATGAAAAAAGTATTACAACCTTTAATGATTGTTGCCTTGAGCTTGCCTACTTTCGCATTTGCAAATGCGGCAACAACGACAACTCCTGCAAAAGTTCAAGCTGCTGTGGGTGCGACCACTGCACAGGTACAAGTGGATAATGGTCACGTGACTGTGGCAAGCCCACGCACAGGTATTCGTTATACCTTTGCCAATCCAGATCAGCGTCCAATCGTGTTGCATACTGCAGCGATTGCACCTGCGAATGCTGCCAATGTAAATCGTATTGTGGCTGCAAATCCTGCTTTATCTGCAGCAAGTCAAGAACGTGCAAAACAGGCTTTATTGGGTGAAACCGTGGTTGCGACTACGCCATAATCCAAATAGGCTCAATCAGTATAATTTTAGTTGCTGATGCATTATATTGAAGATTAAAACCAGTCCATACGGGCTGGTTTTTTATATATGACCTTGTGTATTAACAAAAGTTGAATCAAGCAGGGTGGATGCTCGATTTTTTCTTCAATTTCCACTAAGCTGTGACATTCTCAAATTTGTACTGGAAATTTCAAAATGGCAGTTGGTGACGTCTCTATGCCACACATGCATATGGTCAAAGGTGTAAAAATTGGTTCAGCAGAGGCTTATGTGCGTTATCAGAACCGACGTGACCTGGTTATTTTTGAATTTGCAGCAGGCTCAAATGTGGCGGGTGTCTTTACTCAAAACGCATTTTGCGCTGCACCTGTGTATGTGTCCAAAGCACATTTAGCTCAGGGCAATCCGCGTTACTTGGTCATTAATACAGGCAATGCCAATGCGGGTACAGGCAAATTGGGTATGCAAAATGCAGAAATTACCTGTGCCAAATTGGCTGAATTGGCAGGTGTATCTACCCAAGAAGTTTTGCCATTTTCTACAGGTGTGATTGGCGAGCAATTGCCGATTGAACGCTTGGTTGCTGGTTTAGCACCTGCGCTGGCATCGTTACGTGAGGATGCTTGGCATGATGCTGCGACAGGTATTATGACCACAGATACCACACCCAAAGGTGCATCTGAGCAGTTTGAGTTAGATGGCATTACTTATAGTATGACAGGCATTTCTAAAGGCGCAGGTATGATTCGCCCAAATATGGCGACCATGCTTAGCTATGTTGCAACCGATGCACCAATTCAACGTGACATCTTGCAGCAATTGCTCAAACGCAGCGTAGAACAATCATTTAACCGTATTACTGTAGATGGCGATACCTCGACCAATGATTCATGTATCTTGGTGGCGACAGGTCAGGCGGGTGGCACTGAAATTTGCAGTGAAAATGACCCGCGTTATGCTGTGGTATTAGATGTTTTGAATCGTGTGATGTTGCGTTTGGCACAACTGATTATCCGTGATGGTGAAGGTGCAACAAAATTCATCACGGTACGTGTTGAAGATGGTGACAATACCCAAGAATGTTGTGATATTGCGTACAGCATTGCACATTCACCATTGGTAAAAACGGCCATTTTTGCCTCAGATCCAAACTGGGGGCGTATTCTTGCTGCAATTGGTTATGCAGGCGTGCCAAATTTAGACGTTGAAAAAATTCAGGTTTGGTTGGATGATGTGCAAATTTGCAAAGATGGCGGTGCTGCTGCCGACTATACCGAAGCAGCGGGCGCGCGAGTCATGGCACAAACCGAAATGACCATTCGTGTAAATTTAGGACGTGGTCAAGCGACAGATACAGTCTATACTTGTGACTTGTCTTACGATTATGTCAAGATCAACGCGGATTACCGTTCGTAAAAATTCAAATTGAGTGATAAAGCCTCCGTTGTGAGGCTTTTTTAGCATTCAATCGGCAAAGGGCTGGTGAATGAGTAAATTGCCCCCATATCATCAGTGACTTGAGTAAGCTTGTGTTCGGGCAAGCATGAAGATAGAGAAGACGTTGTTATGAATGATGCGACCAATTTAATTGCCAATGAAGCCAAATCAATTGTGCAGGCGCATTTAGATCGCTTGGGTGAAACCAAAGAACATCATTTGAGTGAGCAAGCCAAGCAGGAAAAATTTGCGCAAATTAAAGCAGAACTCGAAAAGCACAATGCTGTCTTGGTTGCCCATTATTACTGCGATCCTGAAGTACAGGAACTGGCTGAATTAACAGGTGGCTGTGTTTCGGATTCACTGGAAATGGCACGTTTTGGTCGTGATCATGCGGCAACCACGTTGGTCGTAGCTGGTGTAAAATTTATGGGCGAAACTGCCAAAATTTTATCGCCAGAAAAAACCATTCTTATGCCAACTTTAGAAGCGACTTGTTCGCTAGACTTAGGTTGTCCTGTCGATGAGTTTAGCCACTTCTGTGATGCGCATCCTGATCATACAGTCGTGGTTTATGCCAACACGTCCGCTGCGGTAAAAGCGCGTGCAGATTGGGTCGTTACCTCAAGCTGTGCGGTTGAAATTATTGAACATCTCGATAGCTTAGGTGAAAAAATCATTTGGGCGCCAGATCAGCACTTAGGACGCTATATTCAAAAGAAAACTGGCGCAGATATGCTGCTTTGGGATGGTTCGTGTATTGTGCATGAAGAATTCCGTTCACGCGGTATAGCCAATATGAAAGCCATGTATCCGGACGCAGCAGTTTTGGTGCATCCAGAATCACCAGAATCAGTTGTTGATGTAGCTGATGCGGTGGGCAGTACCTCGCAACTTATTCAAGCGGCAAAAACTTTGCCACACGAGCGTTTAATTGTGGCAACAGACCGCGGTATTTTCTACAAGATGCAGCAAGCTGTACCAAATAAAATTCTAATTGAAGCACCAACCGCAGGTGAGGGTGCAACTTGTCGTTCATGTGCACATTGTCCGTGGATGGCGATGAATGAATTGGATGGAATTTTGCATGTATTGCAAACAGGTGATCAAGAAGTATTCGTTGAACCTGCCATGGCAGAACGTGCTAAATTACCACTAGATCGTATGTTGAATTTCAGTGCGAGCTTAAAACGCTAAAATTGATTGAAAAATATCAAAAATGCTTGATAAATATACGGTTGAAGCTTTTTTTTAATTTTTTTTAAATATAGGTGTTGACGTCTTCGGGCGTCGCGCCTAGAATGCACACCGTACCGCACGATGTGCGATACACAAAAAGCTGAGATGAATCGGAGCATAGCACAGCCTGGTAGTGCACCTGGTTTGGGACCAGGGGGTCGTAGGTTCGAATCCTACTGCTCCGACCAATTCTTCAAGGCAACGTATCGCATGATATTATGTATCATCGGTCATGCGCCTGTAGCTCAGTTGGATAGAGCATCCGCCTTCTAAGCGGATGGTCACAGGTTCGAATCCTGTCAGGCGCGCCATTTTTTGGTAGCTTGGTATAAAAGAACCAAACATGATGGTGGATGTAGCTCAGTTGGTAGAGCCCTGGATTGTGATTCCAGTTGTCGCGGGTTCGAATCCCGTCATTCACCCCAATCTCTTTGAGAGATAAACGGAGCATAGCACAGCCTGGTAGTGCACCTGGTTTGGGACCAGGGGGTCGTAGGTTCGAATCCTACTGCTCCGACCATTTTCTAAATAGAACAGATACTAAGTAGAAATGGTTAAGTCAATAAAGATACCGCGTTAAGCGGTTTTTTTATGCCTGAAATTTATGAAAGCCTTGTTGGTTTAAAATTGATTTCGTATTAGTTATTGGTCAGCATAAAAAAGCCTCAAGAATGAGGCTCAATATAAGAAAAGTTTTAGTGTCTTTTTTATTAAGGCACAATCGTCACATTGACGCGTCGGTTGGTGGCACGATTTGCTGGTGTGTCATTGCTTACCATTGGTTGTGTTGCACCACGTCCAATCACCTGAATATTTTTTCTTTCAAAACCCTGATCTAAAAAGATCTGAGCCACATTTTGGGCGCGTTTTTCCGATAGGGTTTGATTGTAGCTGGCTAAACCTACGTTGTCTGTGTGACCAATAAACTTGAGTTTATCCAAGTCATATTTATGCAGCTGTTGTGCCAATTGGTTGAGGCGTACTTTTTGGCTATTTTGAATGGCGTATTCATCAAAACCAAATAACAAGCGTTCAGGCAGGGCTAAGGTCCAGCCATCATCACTTAAAATAAAGCCTTCTTGTTTTAGCATGCGCGCCTGCTTATAGCTGACATTCCCCAAACTCATGCAAGCACTGAGTGAAACCATAACAAGAATAAGTGTGCCGATCAGAACTTTTTTAAGCATAAGGAACCTGTTTATTGTTTGATTGAGGTGAAATATACCATTTTGATTGATCACGTTTGGCTTTGAGCATTGCGCGATCGACATCGGCAATTAAATTTTCAGGAGTTTTTGCATATTCAATCAATGCTGCGCCAATACTGACATTTAAGGAAACTTGTTGCTGTTCATACTTAAATGTAGAGGTATAGCAAGCATGAATCTTTTGACAATAATCCTCTAATTCTGCAGTGGAGTGTGAGCCAGTTAAGATTACTGCAAACTCATCGCCACCTAAACGCGCAACAAACGCATGTGAGGGCAAAATCTGAATTAGACAATGTGATGAATCACGTAAAATATTATCGCCCGTCAAATGCCCAAATTGGTTATTGATTTGGTTAAAGTTATTAATGTCTAAAAAAAATACTGCAGCCGTAGCAGAAGGCTGGGTAAATAGCTTAAACAGTGTTTTATAAAAATAATTACGATTTGGCAACTGCGTTAAATTGTCGTATTGCGACTGAAATTGCAGTTTATGATTTTCAACCAATAAATTCTTATGGGATTGTTCAATCTCATTGAGTAAGCCATTAAAGGCATAACTCAGTTCATGAAGTTCTTGAATATCTGAACTTGAAACGCGCAGCTTATAATTTTTTTGTGCACTGATCTCCTGTGCCGAGCTGACAATAGAACTTAAAGATTGCATGAGATATTGATAAATTGAATTAATTGACCAAAACACAGCAATTAAAAGCAAAATAAAACCGAAAATTAATCCTAAAACGATTTTATAAAAAAAACTGACCAAGTCACTAGAGTTTCCATACACCACCAACTCACCATAGTTTTGCTGATCATGGTCAATACTCAGCCGAACAGGATGATTAAAAAACAGATAGTCCAATAAAGCCTGAATTGAAAAATGTTCTAGACCTTGCTGTTCAATAAAGGCAATACGTGTCTGTTTAGGTGAGCGTACTTCAATTGAACGAATAGAATAACGCTGCGTATGTTCAGACAGAATTTCGTTCAGTGTTATTTGGTCATTGAATACAACAGCCGGTTGAATACGTTCATTTAATGCTGCAGATAAACTTTGCAAACTATTTTTTGCGAAGGTGTTCATGGTGTAGGTTGAAATGACCAGAAAAATCATTGAACAAATTGTAAAAGTCAGAGCAAAGATAGTGAGTTGTGCGCGTGTGAATAATTGATGCAAGGTAATTGGAGTGTATAACTGCTTCATGAGTTTGACTCCGATGTTTTTGCAAGCAGTAATACACGCGGATCAATATGCACTTGAGATTGAGTCAAGCTTTCCATGTTGACTTTAAAAGCATAGTTATCATTTTTTTTATAAAGACAAAAAGCGCTGCCAGTTTCACATTCCAGATTGTTTAAACTAATAGATAGGGCTGGAAATCGAACTTGAGTATTTAAGGTATGTTGTTCTTGTGCAGCAGAAAGCGTAGAAAAAATTAATATTTGACAATTACTTTTAGATATTTCATGGCTTTGAATGGGTTGAATGTCATATTTATTATGTAATGGGGCATGTTTTTTGAATTGTTGTGCAATATTATCTTGATTTACGACACAAAGTTTGGGCGTGCTAGCTTGCCATTTTGCATACGCTAAAATGGAGAATGTAGTGTTATAAAGATTTGATGCAGGTGCAGCATACAAAATAGGTGTTTGCATTGCTACAAATGACAGCAAGGTTATTATTTTTAAATTTTGAGTCATTTCAATACAACACGAATGAACATAAAAGTAGTGTAGCTAATATTGGAAAATAAGCATACTGCTAATTTTGAGCAAGAATAATACAGATCTAAATGATTTTGCCGAATAAATAACCGTTCGGACTAAAAAACTTATAAAACTTAAAAAGAGGGGTTGCAAGGCGAAATATTTCACCTATAATGCACATCCATCGGCGGTGATGAAGATTAAAATCTCTGATAAAACAATGACTTGGTT